>CAZVAV010000020.1:0-12103 GCA_964625135.1 uncultured Oscillospiraceae bacterium
CGGGGTTGTCCGGCTGACGGGCTTTAACGCCGGGCGAACCGGTCTGACCGAAGCGCAGGCCAGACAGGCGGGCTATGATGTGATCACCGTCGTCGCCGCGACCGACGACAAGGCCAGCTACTATCCCGGCGCGTCCACCTTTGTGACCAAGCTGATTGCCGACCGAGGCACCCGCCGCCTTCTCGGCGCACAGGTGTTCGGCTCCGGGGCGGTGGATAAAATGATCGACATCGCCGCCACCGGCATCTCGGCCGGGATGACCCTCGACGCGTTCGACGGACTTGACCTTGCCTACGCACCGCCCTTCTCGACCGCCATCCACCCGCTCGTGCAGGCGGTCTATGTCCTGATCAATAAGCTCGACGGCGCGATGATCAGCATCACCCCCGCGGAATATGCGCAGGGAGCTGCCGACGACCGCCGGGTCATCGATGTTTCTCGGGCTCCGGCGATCCACGGCGCGACCTTTGTCGTGCTCGAGAAGGTCGCGGGGCCGATCGAGGGGATTGGAAAGGATGAGCCGCTGCTGCTGGTCTGCACCAAGGGGCGCAGAGCCTATCTGCTGCAAAACAAGCTGCGCAGCTACGGCTATACCGACACCGTCGTGCTCGAGGGGTCTACCTTTGTCAACGAGGTCAAGATCAAGAACGTGGCGGCATCCGTTTCCCCTGAAAATGTGACGCGGGTCAAGGCGCTCGGCTTTTTGCGGGATAAAAATACGCTGGATCGCTTCAACGGACGGGTCATCACCCGCAACGGAAAGATTACCGCCGACGAAAGCCACGCCATCTCCGAAGCCGCCGAGCGGTTCGGCAGCGGCGAAATTGCAATGACCTCCCGGCTGACCATCGAAATTCAGGGGGTGCCCTACGACAACATCGAGCCGATGCGGGAATTTTTAATGCAGGCGGGACTGGAGACCGGCGGAACCGGATCAAAGGTTCGCCCGGTCGTCTCCTGCAAAGGAACCACCTGCCAGTACGGACTGATCGACACCTTTTCCCTTTCGGAGGAAATTCACGAGCGGTTCTTCCACGGCTACAGCAATGTCAAGCTGCCGCATAAATTCAAGATCGCGGTGGGCGGATGCCCCAACAACTGCGTCAAGCCCGATCTCAACGATCTCGGCATCATCGGGCAGCGGATTCCCCTGCTTGATCTCGAGCTTTGCCGTGGCTGCAAGGTCTGTCAGATTGAGGCCGCCTGCCCGATCAAGGTAGCAAAGCTGGTCGACGGCAAAATCATCGTCGATCCCGACGCCTGCAACCACTGTGGCCGCTGCCTCGGAAAATGTCCGTTCAAGGTCTTTTCGCGGAGCACCGACGGCTATCGCATCTACATCGGCGGGCGCTGGGGCAAAAAGGTGGCGCAGGGTCGCTATCTCGACCGGGTCTTTACCGACCGCGCCGAGGTGCTGGATCTTGTTGAAAAGGCGATTCTCCTCTTCCGCGAGCAGGGCATCACCGGAGAGCGGTTCGCCGACACCGTCGCCCGGCTCGGCTTTGAAAATGTACAGGCTCAGCTCCTCTCCGACGAGCTGCTCACCCGTAAGGCGGAGAACATCTCGACGGAAAAGCACCTCAAGGGCGGCGCGACCTGCTGAATTTTCACGAAACGGATGATCAAATGAAAAAAGGACTCCTACTGCCGGCTCTGCTCGTCTCTCTCGCCCTCGCGGGCTGCGGATTGTCCACCCCGGCTGCTCCTGCTTTCTCCGCCCTCCCCGCCCCGTCCTCAGCGGCGGGGGCGAGGGCGGGGGAGGCTACTGTTGCCTACCCCCTTTCCTTCACCGACCACGCGGGCAATCTGATCACATTGGAGCAGCCACCCAAGCGGGTCGCGGTGCTCTTCTCATCCTTTGCCGACCTTTGGACAACGGCGGGCGGAACGGTTGCCATCACCGTCGGAGAAAGCATCGAGCGCGGCTTTGTCCCGCCGGATACCCCGCTGGTTGACGGCGGCGCGGGAAAGGCCATCGACCGGGAGCTGCTGCTCAACAGCCAACCGGATTTTGTGCTCTGCACGGCGGACATCCCCGCCCAGCTGGAAGCGGCGGCGTTTCTCAACCGCGCGGGGATTCCGGCGGCGGCCTTTCGTGTCGAATCGTTTGCGGATTACCGTTCGGTCCTGAAGCTCTGCACCGATATCACCGGTGAC
Source organism: uncultured Oscillospiraceae bacterium (assembly GCA_964625135.1). Taxonomy (GTDB): domain Bacteria; phylum Bacillota; class Clostridia; order Oscillospirales; family Ruminococcaceae; genus Yanshouia. The sequence goes on from CAZVAV010000020.1 coordinate 2,158, forward strand.
GCAGACGCGTTTGCCACCTTTGGGACAGAGGTAGGGGAACGCATCGACGCGATGCTTGCCGCCGACGCCATTTCCAGAGGAAGCCTCACCCCCGAAATTCTCTTTATCCGGGCAGGCTCAAAGAACAGTGCCACCAAGGCAAAGACGGCAAAAGAAAATTTTGTCTGCGCGATGCTCCAGGAGCTGCAAACCCACAACATCGCCGAGGACGCGCCGGTGCTGCTCGACGGGCTGAGCCTTGAGGAAATTCTGCTGCGCGACCCTGATTTTATCTTCATCTCCACGATGGGGGATGAGCAGGCGGCGCGTGCCCACATGGACGCGGTGCTCGCCGATCCCGCGTGGCAGCAGCTCACGGCCATTCAGAACGGCCGCTACGCCTATCTACCGAAGGAGCTGTTTCAGTTTAAGCCCAACCAGCGCTGGGACGAGGCCTATGCCTATCTGATCGACCTGCTCCGGCCGGAGGAAACGACGTGAAGAAACCATCCAAGGCCATACAAAGCAATCCGTTGAGAAGCAAGGGCGGCATCCTTTGGATGCTGCTCCTGCTTCTTTTGGTCATGCTACTCGCCCTGCGGTTTGGAAGCGCATGGCTTGACGGGAGAACCTTTTTTGGCGCGCTGCGCCGGGCGCCGGGCTTTGAAACGCCGACCCTGATCCTTTATTCGCTGCGGCTGCCCCGGATGCTTGCCGGGCTGCTCGCCGGGGTCGGACTTTCGGTGGCGGGGGTGCTGCTTCAGGCGGTCACCGGGAATCCACTGGCCAGCCCCAGCATCATCGGCGTGAATGCCGGGGCCGGTTTTCTGGTGATCCTGTTTCTTTGCTTTTTCCCCGCCGCCGTATCGCTTCTCCCCTTCGCCGCCTTTCTGGGGGCCTTTCTGACCACGCTGGTAATCCTCTCAGTCGCCCGGCGGATCGATTCCTCCCAAGCGACCGTCATCCTTGCGGGCATCGCGGTGCAGGCGATCCTCAACGCGGGCATCTCTTGTATCTCGCTGCTCGACGCGGACGTGCTGGTCTCCTACAACTACTTCTCGATCGGCGGCCTGTCAGGCATTGACGCTAACGAGCTGGTCATCCCCGCCGCCATCATCCTTTGCGCGCTCTGCCTTTCGCTGGCCTTTTCCCGGGAAATCACGCTGCTTTGTCTGGGGGATGCAATGGCCGCCTCGCTCGGGGTCAGGGTAGCCCGGCTGCGAATGCTCTGTCTGATCTGCGCCAGTGCGGCAGCCGCCGGGGTGGTCAGCTTTGCCGGTCTGCTCGGCTTTGTCGGGCTGATCGTCCCGCACATCGCCCGCAGACTGGTCGGCGGCTCGGTCGGCTGGCAGCTCGCGGCCTCCTCGCTTCTGGGGGGCATCCTTGTCCTGCTCGCCGATCTGCTCGGGCGGATGCTCTTCGCGCCCTCCGAGCTACCGGTCGGCATCGTGATGGCGGCGGTCGGCGCGCCCTTCTTTCTCGTGCTGCTGCTCCGGCGAAGGGAGGTGCTTTGATGCTCACCATTCAAGGCCTTTGCGTCGCAAGAGGCGGTGCGCCGGTGCTGGAAGACATCGGGTTCCCGTTGGTGCCCCACACCTTCACCGCTCTGCTCGGGAAAAACGGCAGCGGAAAATCCACCCTCGTCTCCTGCATCAATCAGATGACCCCCTACACCGGCGAAATCACCTTTTCCGACCGTTCTCTCGCCTTGATGTCCCCACGGGAGCGGGCGCGAACGGTAGCGATTCTGCCGCAGCTGCTCCCCTCCCCCGCTCTGACGGTTGGCGAGCTGGTGGCGTTCGGCCGCAGTCCCTATCTGGATCTCGGCCGCCGCCCTTCGGACGCCGACCGCCATGCGGTGGACGACGCGATCCGCCGGGTGGGGATCGAGCCGCTGCGGGATCGCCCGGTCAATCAGCTCTCGGGCGGTGAACGGCAGAAGGCGTTTCTCGCGATGATTCTTGCACAGAACACCCGGGTGATGGTGCTTGACGAGCCAACCGCCCATATGGACCCGGAATACGGGGGAACCTTCCTTTCGCTTCTCACCGACTTAAAAGCGACCCGGAAAAAGACCCTGCTGGTGGTGATGCACGACCTTGCGCAGGCGGTGCGCCATGCGGATCGCATCGCGGTGCTGGATCAGCATCGGCTCTGCTTCTATGGTACGACAGAGGAATGCCTTGCCAGCGGGGTGATTGAGCGAATCTTCGGGGTGAAAAGCCACCGGATTTATGAAGGCGGGCAGGAATTGGTCTTTTTTTCTTAAAGCACCTGCGCCGCGAGCCTGCCGCTGGTCATAAATTCCAAAAACTCACGCGCGGGAACCGACAGACAGCCGGATTTTCGGTAGGACAGCATAATATTACGCACCGCGTTTTCGTCGTCGATTTTATAGAAATACAGCCTGTCGTTCGCCTCAATGTGGCGGGTCAGCCCGTCGCGCAGAAACGCAAGCCCCTTGCCGTCGCAGGCGACATAATAGGAGGTCAACAGCTGATCGAGCTGCATTACGGTTCTCGGGGTGAAGCCGGCATTTTTACAGATCTTCAATGCCCGCTGATAAAGATCGTTTTCCTTTTTCAGCAGCAAAAAGGGCTGCTGTGCAAAGTGCTCCATCCGCACGGCGGGGTGCCCCGCCTCAAGATGTTTACCCCGGCGAACCTCGCTGAAGGTCAGGCGGTAATCGCGCAGCCTCTCATTGATCTCAAAGCCGCTGGGAACCGCCAGCAGGATCGTTTCGGTCTGCCAGAAAACCGATTGAAACAGGCTGGAATCGGCACGCTCGACATCGAGCGAGAGGTCAATCACCCCCGACTGCAAGCATTTTCGCAAATCCTTGACATTCGCCTCAAGAAGATTGACCCGGTAGCCGGGATGCTGGCGCTGAAATTCCTCGATTGCCGTCGGCAGGACATGGGCGCAAAAAAAGGCGGCGGCCCCCACCTGAACCGTACCTCTGCGCTCCCCGGCCAATGCGCTGAAATATTCCTCCATCTCACCCCGGATCGCCATAATCCGTTCAATCGATTCAATGTAGTACTCCCCTGCCGGGGTGGGATGAATCGGACTGCTGCTGCGGTCAAAAATCGGGGTACGGATTTCGGCCTCGGCCTTTCGGATCGCGGCGCTGAGCGCCGGTTGGGAGATAAAGAGCCGTTTTGCCGCACGAGAGAAGCTTTTCTCCTGATAAACCGCATAGACATATTCCATCTCCTTGAGCATCAGCATCATCGTCACCCCACATTATTTTGCTCTCAGTATACCGTATCCCCCTTTGTTTTGCAAGAATCGACGGCACAGCTTCTTTTCACATACGCTCTTCGCGAAACGATTTTCTGCCCTTGAGCCGCCGATATAACTAAAACAATAACTGATTATATTGTTTTATATATTGGAAAAAGAATGTCTCCTGTGCTATATTGGTGAGGAAACAAGGGACTTTTTCAGAGAGCCGACGGATGGCAAGGCGGTCTCCCCCCGTTCTCCCCCTCCCTGTGACCGAGGGGGCGATCCGGTTGAGCCTTCCGGCAAAAGATGCAGGAATCCCCTGCTCATGGCGCAGCGCGTTTTCGCGTTGCCGGATTTCAAAAAGCCTTTGCGGCAAATAACGCGGACGGCGGGACAATCCCCCCCGTTTTACCACACCAGAAAAGAGGTTACGTTTGAAATGAATGCATTGAACGAAAAATTTGCAAAGCTGGGCGTGGACAACGCCCCCGGGCAGGAGGGCCGTCAGCGTGCGGCAGCGCTTGAGCTTCGCGGAGAAAAGCTTTCCGGCAGACCGGTCGATTTCTCTCACGGAGACGTCGACGCCCATCAGCCGATCCCCGGCACCCTCTCCGATTTCGTCGAGGGTGTGGAAAGAGTCGGCGGCAAGCAGGCTTACACCGAATATCGCGGCAGCAAAATCATCCGCACCGATCTGGCCAAGAAAATTTCCACCTTTACCGGCGCTTCGATCGACCCGGAGCGTGAGATCATCCTGACCCCCGGCACGCAGGGCGCGCTTTTCCTCGCAATCGGCGCGAACATGGTGCGCGGCGACAAGGTCGCGATCGTCGAGCCGGATTATTTTGCCAACCGCAAGCTCGTCGAGTTCTTTGAGGGCGAGCTGGTGCCGGTTGAGATGGATTATTTCGGTGCAAAGAGCTGCGCCGGTCTCGACCTGACCCAGCTTGAGGCCGCCTTCCAAGCGGGGGTTCGGCTCTTCCTCTTCTCGAATCCCAATAACCCCACCGGCGTGATCTATTCGGATGAGGAAATCTCCCGGATTGCCGCTTTGGCTCGTCAGTACGGCGCGACGCTGATCGTCGACGAGCTTTACTCCCGTCAGGTATTCGACGGCCGTTCCTATTCCCACCTCTGCGCCAAGCAGGATCGGCCCGAAAATATGGTAACCATCATCGGCCCGTCCAAGACCGAATCGCTCAGCGGCTACCGTCTCGGCGTTGCCTTTGGCTCGGCGGCAATCATTGAGCGGATGGAGAAGCTTCAGGCCATCGTTTCGCTGCGCGCGCCCGGCTACTGTCAGGCCGCCTTCAAAACCTGGTTTGCCGAGCCGGAAGGCTGGATGAAGGAGCGCATCGCGGCGCATCAGGCGATTCGCGACGACCTGCTCGCACTGCTGCGCGCCTGCCCGGGCATCAGCGCACGCACCACCGAGGCGGGAAGCTACCTCTTCCCCAAGCTTCCGGAGCTCGCGATTTCCACCGCCGACTTTATCAAGGTTCTCAGAACCCATGCCGATGTCACCGTCACCCCCGGAACCGAGTTCGGCCCGCAGTTTACCGACAGCTTCCGCATTAACTTCTCTCAGGATCACAAGGCCGCTGTCGCTGCGATCAACCGTGTTATCGAAATGATTGAGAGGTATCGCAAATGAGTAAAAATCCGATTCCTCAGGGAAAATACAAGCCCGCCGTCCGCTATGGAAAGCTTGTTTACACCGCAGGCATGACCCCCCGCAAGGACGGCGTGCTGCTGCTTGCCGGAAAGGTCAGTGCCGACGAGCCGATCGAAACCTACCGGGAAGCGATCATACAGGCTACCGACAACGCGCTGACCGCGGCAAAAAGCACCCTCGCCGAGGGGGAGCGAATCGCGCAGGTTCTGTCGCTGACCGTCTACATCAACGCCACCCCCGATTACACCACCCATGCAAAGATCGGCGACGTCGCCTCCGAGTATCTCTATGAGCAGCTCGGCGACGCGGGAATCGGCCCGAGAGCCGCCCTGGGCCTCGCTACCCTGCCCGGCAACGCGCCGGTTGAGGTACAGCTCGTCGCGGCAGTAGAATAGTCCTATCCAGCCACAGAGGGCTTGTCACAACATTCTGTGACAAGCCCTCTGCTTCTCGTTTAAATTCGGTAAGCATTCCCTCCAACGTCAAAAAAACGGACGCCCCTAAAAAGGGCATCCGTTTTTTTGAATCAACCGGCAGAAGCCAACGCAAGTTGAATGTTTGTTTTAGCGCTTAAAGGAAAGCCGTAGAAACAGGAGGTTGTTCCGACTTAAATTTTGCCGGTGATTCGTAACGAAGAGAACACTATGCCACGGCACTGCTTTTTTTATCGATTAAAAAGTACTGCCAGATGACAGCTGCTATCGTAAGCACCGTTCCGATGATTGAGGGGAGAATGTCAGGCTGCACGCACATCAGGCCTATCACGCAGAAGCCGATGCGGGTGGCGATGCCGATATCGTGTTTCATACAGCCGATCAGACCCGCGCCCAGCATAAACATTCCCAAAAGCGCCGTGATGACGATGGTGGCGACATGGAAAATCGTGACGTTGTCTCCGATAAAGAGCATGGCGGGATCCATGGCAAACACGAAAGGCACCACAAACGCAGCGATGGCAAGGCGCAATGCCTGAAATGCGGTTGGAATAGGTTTGGTTTTTGCAATAGCAGCTCCGGCTGTTGCCGCCAGCGCGATGGGCGGAGTGATATCCGCGATGATGCCGTAATAGAACACGAACATGTGAGCTACAAGCGGCTCAAGTCCCATGCCTGAAACAAGGATAGGCGCGCAGGTGGTACCCATGATAACATAGTTTGCCGTGGTGGGAACGCCCATTCCCATCAGAATGCAGCAGAAAGCTGTCAGCAGCAGCGCTATGAACAGGTTATCACCTGCCACTCTGGTGATGATCTTGATAAACACCGCGCCCAGACCGGTCATGGTGACCACGCCTGCGATAATGCCCGCAATGCCGCAGGCACAACCGACGGAGAGCGAGTTTTTGCAGCCGTTTTCAAGACCGCGCACGAACTTTTCGCCATTCATGCGGTTATCCTTATTGAACATCGCAACAACGATGCAGCCGATGGTCGCAAAAATTGCCGCGCGTGCCATGGTGTAGCCGCCGCCCATCATGGACACCAGCATAACGAGAGGAATGATCAGGTAAAGCTTCGGCAGCACCTGTCGGGGCTTTGGCAGCTCATCACGCGGGATTCCGCGAAGGCCCTCTTTTTTGGCCTTAAAATGCACCATGATAAACACGCCGGTGAAGTAGAGCACGGCGGGGAAGATGGCCTTTACGGCGATGGTCGCGTAAGGCACGCCAACCATTTCCGCCATCAGAAATGCCGCTGCGCCCATAACGGGAGGCATGATCTGCCCGCCGGTGGACGCTGTGGCTTCAACGGCTGCGGCAAACTCCGGAGGATATCCCGTCTTTTTCATCATAGGGATCGTGATGGAGCCGGAGCCTACGGTGTTGCCTACCGAGGAGCCGGACACCATTCCCTCAAGCGCCGAGGCAACTACCGCAACCTTTGCAGGACCGCCGGAAGCCCAGCCGCAGACCATGTTGGCGAGCTGTATAAAGAAGTCTCCGATGCCGGTCGCTTCCAAATAAGCTCCGAACAGCACGAACAGGAAGATGAAGGTGGAACACACTCCGATCGGCGTTCCCAGAATTCCGCTGGTGGTGTAGAAAAGGTTGTAGATGATGCTTCTGAGCGAACCGCCCCAGCCAACAAAGGCATATAAAATGAAGCAGGACGCCACGCACAGGATCGGCGGACCTACAACTCGGCGTGTGGCTTCGGCAAGAACAAGAATTCCTATGATGCCAATCACGATCTGTGTCGTGCCAATGCGCGTTGCCATCGCGGTGATGCTCTTCAAATTGATCGCATGATAGAAGAAGCATCCTGAGCCGACGACAGCCAAAATCATATCATACCACGGAATCGTGTTGGGCTTTCCCGGCTTGCCCTTGCGCATCGGGTAAACGATAAACGTAAACAGGATCAGCATACCGACAAACAGGGAACGACGAAAACGCTCATCCCAGTTTGCGAACAGGTTCATCCATATCATAAATAAGGAGAACCAAGCCAGTGCATACCGCACGACCATGCCGATCTTACCCTCCCAAATGCGGGTGTTCGACTCACGGTCGTACTTTTTCATGATTTGTTCTACTTCTTCCTGACTGACGAACTCGATATCGGACATATGGACTTCGTCATGCAGGGCTTTGCTTTTTTGCTCGCTCAAGAGCTACGCCTCCTTTTTGCATTTTGAAATTACATGATGCCGATTTCCTTGTAATATTTTTGGGCACCGGGATGCATCGGAAGCTTTCCAAGACCGTCAACGGCGGTTTTGGGATCTAAGAGCTTGAACTTTGCGTGACCGCCCGCAAGCGCTTCCTTGTTTTCAAACATGGCCTTGGTCAGCTCGTAAATCACATCTTCGGAGACCTCTTCGGATGCCACAAGCACAGCCTTAACTGCCACGCAGTTGGTTTCCTGATCGATGCCCTTGTAGGTGCCAGCGGGAAGCGGATCAAGGGTCAAGAAGGGATAGTGGCTGGTCAGGTATTCCACCGCTTCGTTGCTTAAAGACAGCATATTGAAGCTGTTGGTGGTGGAAAGGTCTACGATGGCCGTGGTGGGCGCTCCGGCAACGGTAAAGGCCGCGGAAATCTTCTTATCCTTTAAGCTTTCAACGCCGTCGCTGAACGAGCCGTTTACTGCAACGATGTCATCAAAGGTCATGCCGTAGGCTTCAAGGATTTGGCGTGCGTTGAACTCGGTGCCGGAGCCTACGTCGCCTACGCATACGCTTTTGCCTCTAAGATCTTCGACGCTCTTGATGTCGGGAGCGGCAATAATCTGTACGGTCTCGTTATAAAGCGCCGCTACCCACTGCGCGCTTGTTTCAGCGCCGTCATCCTTAAACAGGTCGCTTCCCTCATGGGCGTAGGCAAGCACGTCGCCCTGAAGAATTGCCAGATCGACTTCCTTATCGGCAATTAGATATACGTTTGCCTTGGAAGCACCGGTGGACTGCACCGCCAAAGAGGAGAGCGACAGCTTATCTCCCAGAATGGTTCCCATTCCATTTCCTACTGCGTAGTATGTACCGGAGGTGCCGCCTGTTGCCAGATTGAGCGTTACCTTCTCACCAGTACCGGCAGCCGCTGAGGAGCCCGGGGCTGCCGCACTTGGCGCGGCGGACGACGGGGCGCTGCTGCTGCCGCCGCTGCAGGAAACCATTGACATAAGCATTAAACCGGAAATTAGCAGTGCGCAAAGCTTTTTCATAACGAATCTCCCTTTCTAAAATGTGCTTTTTTACTTGGGCATGCTCATTGTAAATAAAAAAATTATATCAGCCAACGCAAATATGTGCATTTTGTCACATTCTTAACTGCTTTCGCAAATGCATAACGGCTATTCCGCGATTCTAAACTGAAAATGAATGATCGGAGTAGATCCATCTGCATCTGCCATTTCAGTAAAAACAGCGCTGAACTGATGCCTTACGTAATGCATATGAGACTCATATGCATATCTACCACTATGTTTTCATTTCTTAAAATTCGTGATGTAAGAGTGAATGAACGATAGGCCGGAAAGAAAAAAGCGACAGATAAGGTACAATAAGTTGCGAAAATTAAAAAGGGGTAAAAAGAGACAAGGTTTGAAGATCTCTGGTAGAATGAAGTTACCACACCACCATTCTGAAAGGTGCCGGCAAGCCATGTCCGCGAAAATGGTACAGTAAAACGGCCGCAACGGCTACTGCATGGTATCTGTTCAGCTGAATCTCGAATATGCTTTCCTCCATCATTTGTACAAATTTCCACTTTTCTATCTGGGCTCTCAACCCAGCATATCCCCCGTGGGTGACCCTACCTCCTTTAGTCAAAATTGGGATGATCTGGATTTTAAGGAACTATTGCTATTATAAGAAATAAAAGAAAAGAGGTAAAGCAAGGAACCATAAAGCAAAGCGGCAGACTTATATAGAACCCATCAATAAAAAGCCAATTTATGTAAATTTATTAACGGCGGTAACTTTTGCTTGACTCAATGCGTAATCCATAAGTAGAAAGCACAAAAAAGCGAGCGGTTTTCCGCTCGCTTTTTGTAAAGCTTCAAATACAGAATGCTTATTTGAACTTTCTCTTCCGGGCCGCCTCGGACTTCTTCTTGCGTTTCACAGAGGGCTTCTCGTAGTGCTCTCTTTTGCGGACTTCCTGAAGAACTCCAGACTTTGCGCACTGTCTCTTAAATCTTCTCAGAGCACTGTCGAGCGACTCGTTGTCCTTAACGCGAATTTCTGACATTTACTATTCCCTCCCAACGCCCTAGGCAGGAGTATTTATCCCGTTGGGATAACAAGAATATTATACAATAGGGGTCACATTGGTGTCAAGCCCTTCTTTGCGCTATTTCGCCACAATGTTGACCAGCTTCTTAGGAACCACGACTTCTTTAACGATTGTTTTACCAAAAAGTGCAGCCGCCACCTCGGGAACAGCCTTTGCGGCGGCAAGCATCGTCTCGTTGTCGCAGTCGACCGGGACGCTGGTTCTGCCGCGCAGCTTGCCCGACACCTGCACCGCGATCTCGAGGGTGCTCTCAACGCACTTGGCAGGATCAAACTCGGGCCAGCTCTGCTGGTAGACCATCCCCTGAAAGCCGCTGTCCTCCCAAA
>CAZVAV010000021.1:0-591 GCA_964625135.1 uncultured Oscillospiraceae bacterium
GGTCGAGCCGACACCGGTCGAAAACGCCCCGAGCGCGCCGTAGGTGCAGGTGTGGTTCAAGATTCCCTCGGCGCTGCGCTTCGAGCTTTCGGGAGAGCTTGCGCCCAATGTCGGCGGCAAGGATGTCATCCTGCACATCATCGGCATGATCGGGGTGGACGGCGCACTCTACAAATCGATGGAATTCGGCGGGACGGGCTTAAAGAATCTGACCATCGACGACCGCCTGACCATCGCCAACATGGCCATCGAGGCGGGCGGGAAAAACGGAATTTTCGAGGTCGACGAGATCACCCGCGCCTATGTCGGCGAGCGGGTCAGCCGCCCCTACACCGTCTACGCCCCCGACCCCGATGCCGAATACGAAAGGGTCTATGAGATCGACCTTTCGCGGATCAAATCGACCGTCTCGTTCCCGCATCTGCCCGACAACACCCGCACCATCGACGAGGTGGGCGAGGTGGCGATCGATCAGGTGGTCATCGGCTCCTGCACCAACGGCCGCCTTTCAGATATGGCTGCCGCGGCGCGGCTTCTCAAGGGGCGGCATGTCGCGCGGGACTGCCGGACGATCATCATAACCTCGACGAT
>CAZVAV010000021.1:601-2576 GCA_964625135.1 uncultured Oscillospiraceae bacterium
ATGAAGCTCGGCTATACCGACATTTTCCTCGACGCGGGCTGCATCGTTTCCACCCCCACCTGCGGGCCCTGCCTCGGCGGCTATATGGGCATCCTTGCCGAGGGCGAGCGCTGCGTGTCGACCACCAACCGCAACTTTGTCGGGCGGATGGGACACCCCAAAAGCGAGGTTTATCTTGCAGGCCCCGAGGTTGCCGCCGCGTCGGCGGTCATGGGAAAAATCACCGATCCCAACCGGATCTGACCGAAAGGAGCAAACGACAGATGAAGAGCAACGGCATCGTTTTCAAATATGGGGATAACGTCGACACCGACGTTATCATTCCCGCGCGCTACCTCAACACTCCCAACCACAAGGAGCTGGCCGCCCACTGCATGGAGGACATCGACGCGACCTTTATTACGCGGATGAAGCCCGGCGACATCATTACGGCGGGCTTCAACTTCGGCTGCGGCTCCTCGCGTGAGCACGCTCCGATTGCGATTAAGGCGGCGGGCGTCTCCTGCGTCATCGCCAAGACCTTCGCGCGCATCTTCTACCGCAACGCGATCAACATCGGCCTGCCGATCCTCGAATGTGAGGAAGCCTCCGACCGAATTCAGGCGGGAGACGAGGTCAGCATTGATTTTGACACCGGCGTGATCGAAAATCTGACCCGGGGAGAGCGGTATCAGGCCGAGCCGTTCCCCGAATTTATCAAGGACATCATCAACCATAACGGCTTGATGAACGCGCTGGCCGCCAGAAAGGAGCAGGTATGAACAAGCGGATTGCCGTCCTTTCGGGCGATTATATCGGGCCGGAGATTGTCACTCAGGGAATGCTTGCTCTCGACGCGGTTGCCCACGGATTTGGTCACCATTTTGCGTTTTTACCGGTTGATTTCGGCGGTGCGGCCATTGATTCGAGCGGGGTTCCCTTCCCTGACGCGACACGCCGTGCCTGTGAGGAGGCCGACGCGGTGCTGCTCGGCTCGGTCGGCGGCCCGAAGTGGGACGGCGTCCCCAAGGAAATCCGTCCCGAGAGGGGGCTTTTGCAGATGCGCGCGGCGCTTGGCCTCTTTGGCAACCTGCGCCCGGCAAAGCTGCACCCCCAGCTCGCGTTCGCGTGTCCGCTTAAGCCCGAGATTGTGGCAAAGGGCATCGACATCATGACGGTGCGCGAGCTGACCGGCGGCATCTACTTTGGTGCGCACGAGACAACAGAGCAAAACGGCGAGCGGGTCGCCCGTGATCTGATGATTTATTCCGAGCACGAGATCGATCGCATCCTGCGGGTGGGCTTTGAGGCGGCGAGAAAGCGCCAAAAGCGCCTTTGCTCTGTGGAGAAATCCAACGTGCTCGACTGCTCCCGCCTCTGGAAGGAGCGGGCGCACGCCCTCGCCGCAGAATACCCGGAGGTCGCGCTGACCGACATGCTGGTGGATAACGCCGCGATGCAGCTGGTGAGAGATCCGGCCCAGTTTGATGTGATCGTCACCGAAAATATGTTTGGCGACATCCTTTCCGACGAGTCGAGCATGATCGTCGGTTCGATCGGCATGATGCCGTCGGCCAGCCTGCGGGACGATTCGTTCGGCGTCTATGAGCCGATTCACGGCTCGGCGCCCGACATCGCGGGACAAGATCTCGCCAATCCGATCGGCACCATCCTGTCCGCCGCGATGCTGCTGCGCTATTCCTTTGGCATGACCGAGGAGGCCGACGCCGTCGAGCGGGCGGTCAACCGGGTGCTCGATAGGGGCATGCGCACCGCTGATATCATGAGCCCCGGGATGCGGCAGGTCGGCTGCCGCGAGATGGGTCGCGCCATCGCCGAGGCGATCGAGCGGGAGTAAGAATTGCGCCGTGCTTTGGGGCTTGAGGACTTGCGGAGAATCTGATATACTCAATGCGAGGGGTGATAGCGATGGACGAGAAACTATTACTGCAAGCGATTCGGCAGGTTGTGAAGGAAGAGCTTGTGGCCAACAACG
>CAZVAV010000021.1:2676-12099 GCA_964625135.1 uncultured Oscillospiraceae bacterium
AATCAATGGAAAGCAAAATTTCCGACATGATCGATGTGAAGTTGACGGCCAACAACGAATCAATGGAAAGCAAAATTTCCGACATGATCGATGTGAAGTTGACGGCCAACAATGAATCAATGGAAAGCAAAATTTCCGACATGATCGACACGAGGTTGACAGCCAACAACGAGTCTCTTAGAAGAGAGCTTATGGAAGGCTTCAACGCCGTCATCGATGTGAAGTTGACAGCCAACAACGAGTCTTTTAGAAGAGAGCTTATGGAAGGCTTCAACGCCGTCATTGAGGAAAAGGTTTCCAAGGAGATTCGTCTGATCGCCGAGCAGCACGGGGATATCGTGAAGAAGCGGGAGAGGCTCTTAGAAAAGCAGAATAAATGCATTCAAGCGCGACCGGTGTAAAAGCAGGCCGCGCTTTTTCACAAAACTGTGCTATAATGAACCTAAACTCCAAGCATCCGACAACAGGAAAGAGAAGAGGAATGACGTCATGACCATTCAAAAGCTGTACGCCGTTTATTTTAGCGCAACCGGCACGACCGAAACGGTTGTCCGCAGGATCGCCGACGGGATAGGAGCAAAGCTCGGCTGCAAGGCTGAGACGATCGATTTCACCCTGCCCGCCGCCAGAAAGGAGCACACCGCCTTTTCCGAGGGCGAGCTTGTCATCGTTGGGATTCCGGTTTACGCGGGGCGGATTCCCAATCTGCTGCTGCCCTTTCTTCAGAGCGGTTTTTCCGGCAACGGCGCGCTTGCCGTCCCGGTCGTGCTCTATGGCAACCGCAACTATGACGACGCCTTGATCGAGCTGCGCAATGTTCTCGCGGCGGACGGCTTTCATCCCGTGGCGGGAGCGGCGTTTATCGGCGAGCACTCGTTCTCCCGAATTCTTGCCGCCCACCGCCCCGATGAGGCGGATCTCGCCGTCGCCGATCGGTTTGCGGCGCAGGTCGCCGAGCGGGTGGCCTCGCTGGAGGCAGCCCCCGCCGAGCCGGTTTTTGTCAACGGCTGTGAGCCCATCCGCCCCTACTATACCCCTCGTGACCGGCAGGGAAACCCGGTCAACATCCTCAAGGTCAAGCCCAAAACCAGCGATGCCTGTGTTAAATGCGGGCTCTGTGCCAAGGCTTGCCCGATGGGCTCGATCGATTCCGCCGACCCCGCGACGGTGACCGGCATCTGCATCAAGTGCTGTGCCTGCGTCAAAAAATGTCCCACCGGCGCCAAATACTACGATGACGAGCGCTACCTCTATCACCAGCATGAGCTGGAGGAGGGCTTTGCCCGTCGAGCCGAGCCGGAAACCTTTGTGTAAACGATCAACCAACACATCCGAAGCATAACGAAGGGGCTGGTTCAGTAGGCATTTTTATGCCTACTGAACCAGCCCCGGTTTTTTGTCCGCCGATTTATTTTTTGATTAATGTGCTGTCGGTGACAACGACGCTGCCGCCCATGGGAGTGGTAAAATGGGTATATCCGTTGGCATCAATAAAATATGAGGAGGCAACAACGCGGGCGTAGGTGTTTTTTGTGTTGTCGTAGGCGTAAAATACGAGTGATGAGGTGTTAAGCGGCGAAAGATCAAGCTTGGCCGCAACCCCGACGTTAACCGGCAGTGGGCTTTTCTGATCAAAGACGAAAGCCACCACCTTGTTATCGAAGTTGCGTTCAAAGAGGTCTGCAACCTGCTGTACCGCCTTGTCGTTCTGTTGGTCAATGTGGAGCCCCAACGAAAGAGCAGTAGCTTCTGGTATAGCGGCGGCCAGCTTTGTAGGGTCTGCGGTAATACGGGAAACGACCATGTTGCCTTTCACCGTATCAAAGTTGACCACCGGATTGAGCTTCGCGCCCGTGCTGTTGGCAGCCGAGATTTTGTCTGCAATTGACTTGAGACCCTGCTGGGTCACGGCCTGATAGTTCTTGAAGGAGACAGTGGTGTTGGTGTTGGCGGTGCCGCTGCTCATCGCCTTTGCGATTGCAGCTTGAACCGTTGAAGACGCATCGAGTGTATTACCGCCAGGGGTGGTAGTCGTGTTTTGACCCGAACCCCCGATGCCGCTAGAGCTGTCGTCACCGTCGCTGCCCCCGTCGCCGCCGAGCGCGGCAGCATTCGACACCGTCAGCACAAGACGGTTTTTGCTGGAGCCCTTTCCGTTTGCGCGGTCATACGCGGCGGCATAATAACGGTTGCCCGCTTTTAATCCGGAGCCGCTGAGGACGAGAAGATCCCCCTTTACCTCGGCGAGAATCTCCGATGCCAAGGTATCCCCGGTGGCGGTAGGATAGATTAAAACATTGCTGGGGACAGGCTTATTCAGCCGATAGGATGCCTTGCCTTCCTCAAGTTTCGCGGTTGAGTTTACCACCGCAAGGAGGGCGGTTAGAGGGGTCATCGCGCCCTCGGGTTCTATAACGGCGTCCGGGGAAATCCTAACGGCAGAGTTGGACGGATTCTCGAGCACGCAGGGCGTTGTGCCGCTGGCCGTCACGGTGCCGCCCGTGATGTTGATTGCGCCGCCGGTTTCGCTGTTTTCAATCGCACTGGAGCTGTTGGCAGCGGATATAATGCCGCCGGCAACGGTTATCACACCAGCATCGTAATTGTAAATTGCAGAGCCTTTGATCTCGTCGGCTTCCACCCTGCCGCCGGTAAGCTTGAGACTCCCGTCATTGCGAACTGCGTAGTGCGCGCCATCTGCCGCGCTGACAGCTCCTGCTTTAATATTGAGGATATTCGAGTTGGCAATGGCGCAGTTCCAATTTGCCTTCGCAACCACCTCCCCGCCGTTCACCGTGACGGTTCCGAAGTTAAGGATTGCACTGTACATATTGTCCTCGTCATTGGGAACCTCCACCATAACGGTGCCGCCCTTTAAAACGAGTGTTGCCTCACTTCCAACCAGAATGGTATTGTTGACCGTGCTTGTAATGCTTCCGCCGCCCTTGCTGTCCTTGATGGTCAGCGTGCCCGGGCAGTTGTAAGTAATTGTAGAACGAAAGGGATCATCACCCTCCAGCTTGTGTCCGTTCAGGTCAAGGGTAAAGCTCAGGCTAGAGGGGTTGTACAGGTCGGTAATACCAATACTCTCCTGCAAATCGGTTACGAGCTGGATGGTTCCGCCGTCCTCGACCGTCCCCAAGGCGTCGGCCATCGTGTTGCAGTCCGCCGTCTCGCTGGTGCCCACCGTGATACAGGCTGCTTCGATTGTGATTAAAAACGTTCCCCTTTCCGAGACTTGATCGCCAGCAAGAGAAATGAAATCGATCTCAATCGTGCCCACCCTCGTGGGGCTGCCTTGAAGGAGAAGGCCGCCCCCGTCGGTCGCATAAACAGTCCGCACCGAATTTTCGTCGAACACTTCGTTGGCAACGGTTAAGCCGTACTCACGCAATGACGACACGCTGTCCTTTAAAAATCCGACTAATGTAATCGCTTTGCTAAATTCAACGCGATACTCCACCGGTTTATCGATGTAAAATATAAGGTTCTCGATCGCGGAGGAGGCGGGGGCGGCTGTCAGCATGGCCGCTTTCCCCTCGCAGGCCGCCGGTGTTTCGGCGCAGGCCGGGCAGTCGGGGCTCCGGCTCCCTTCGGCACAGGGGACGGTGCAGGAGCATTGCTTCCCGCTGTCAACGGCGATTCCGCTGTCCACCATGCTCCCTAGTGTCCCGTTTGTTTGGGCAAATACCGCTGTCGGCAGCATGGCGGCCACCATGCCCAGCGCAAGAAGTATACTCAACTGCCTTTTCTTCATGCCGCTTTTCTCCTTTTGTCCGTTTTTGACGGATGATGTGTGTTCTGCTGCAAAATATCCATCTGCATTGTAGCATTACGGACGGCGCTTTACAAGCCCCTTTTGCCAATTCGCCGGGCAGCGAGCCTGCAAAATTTGATTGCTGCTATTCCTTCTTCGGCACCACATCGTCGAGCGTTTCGGGGGTTACCTTCTGGTAGGGGAGCCAGATATATTTCTCCTCCCGGAAGGGAACCCCGGTCGCGGGGGTTCGCCCCTGCGCGAGGGCAATCGAAAGCTCAAGCATCGCCTTGGCCTGACCGGGGGAATCGTTGTAGACGCTGCCTCGCAGCTCGCCCGCCCGCATCGATTCACAGGCCGGCGGGGTCGCGTCGATTCCCACGACAAAGGGAAGCGGGTAGGCGCCCGACGCGCGGCAGGCGTCGAGCGCGCCCAGCGCCATGTCGTCGTTGTTGGCAAACACCACCTCAATCCGCCCGCCGAACCGGTCGAGCCATTGGGACATCTTGCTCGCCGCCTGACCCCGGTTCCAGTTGGCGGTGTCGTTGGCGAGCTTTTCGGTGGTGATGTTGGCCGACGAGACCGCCTTGACCGAGTATTCGGTGCGCAGCAGTGCGTCCTGATGGCCGGGCTCCCCCTCAAGCATGACATATTGCAGCACCCCGTCGCCGTTGCGGTCGACCCAGCGGGGGTTCTCCTGATAGGCCTCGGCCACCAGCTCGCCCTGCATCACCCCGGATTTTCCCGCCTCCGCCCCCACGTAATAGACCCTTTCCCAGCGCATCATGTCCTCGCGAACCGGCTCGCGGTTAAAGAAGACCACCGGAATCGAGGCGGCTCTCGCCTTGTCCACGATGACCGCCGCCGCCGTCCGGTCGACGATGTTGACGCAGATCACATCATAGCCGAGCGACAGAAAGCGGTCGATCTGCTCGTTTTGGGTGGTCTGGCTGCCCCGTCCATCGGCGATGTTCAGGGTAATTTTCAGCCCGTCGGCGGCCTCGCGCTCGCGAGCCATCGCCTCAAGGCTCGAGACAATGGTTGAGATAAAGGTGTCGTTCTGCTGGTAAAGCGCCACCCCGATGCGGATGCCGTCGGCGCCGGGGGAGGGCGCTGTCCCCCGGCAGCCGGGCAGCAGCCCGACCAGCAGCCCGACCAGCAGCCCGAGCAGCAGGCGGAGACGGTGGTCTGTTCGCCAAAATCGCATAAGATCCCTCCTGTCGGTTCTCGCAAAAAACAATCATCTCACAAACGGGAACAAAAGCTTCTGGTTTTCCGGCAGGTACATCGTATCCCGCCGGATGATCGAAAAGCCGATCGGATCGCCGGCAACCGGCCGTCCGGCGACGGTGTTAACCGCTGCGGAAATGGCCAGATACCCCGCCGCAAAATCGTTCTGCGCCGCGATCGCCTCAATCGCGCCCCGCTCCAGCCAGGAGACGATCGGGCCGGTCGAGCCGATGCCGCAGAGGTCGGGGGCGTTTTTGATTCCCTGCGCCGCGCGTGCCGCGGCCTCAAGCGCGACCGGCTCGAGCGCGATGATCAGCTCGGGCGGCTGCCGCATCAGCTCGCCAAGCGCTTCGGACATGGTGGTGCGCACCCCCGAAAGCAGCAGCTCCTCGGCGATAATCCCCGCCCCCCGCAGCGCCTCGGCCGCCCCCTTTGCCCGGTCGCCGACCGCTCCCCTGCCCGGTGCGACCGAAAGCAGCACCACCCGGCCACCCGGAGCCAGCCGGGGCAGCATGGCCAGCGCGATCGAGCGCCCCATCGCCTCGTTGTCGGGGGTGATCGAGGGATAGGAATCGACAAGAGCGCCGATCATGATGACCGGAACGTCCGCGTTATCGGCCGATTCGGCGAGTGCCTCGGGGTCAATCGGCGAAAGAATCAGCGCGTCGGCGCCCCCCTGCGCCTCCCGGGCGAGCAGCTGCTTCTGCTCCTCAAGGCTGTTGGCTTCGGAAAGGGTGACCAGCCGCAGCTCGACGTCGAGGTCGTTGGCGGCCTGCTCCATCCCCTGCCGGATCGAGGCCCAGACCGACGAATCCGATTCGCGGGTGATGACCGAAATTTGCAGGTAGCTGCGTCCGGTTGACCCCGGCGGCGCGGCGCTCAGCAGCGTGAACAACGCCCCAAAGGCGAGCAGAAAGACGGCGAAAAGCAGCAGGTACCGTTTTTTCATGCCTTCCCCTCCCCTCGCGGCGGCTCATCAAGCGGACGAGCCGGCAGGCGGATGCGGATGGTTGTCCCTTCGTCCGGCTCGCTTTCGATCTCAAGGCCATAGTCCGCTCCATAGGTCAGCCCAATCCGCTGGTGGACGTTGCGCAGCCCGATTCCCGAGCCGTGCTTGCCGCCTGTCGGTACGGCGGGCCCGCCCTCCTCCCCGAGCAGCCGTTCGACCAGCTCCCGGGGCATCCCGGGGCCGTTGTCGGTCACATCGATGCAGAGATCCCCGCCCTCGCGGTGCGCCCACACAAGGATGGTTCCGTCCCCGTCGGCATACTCCATTCCGTGATAGATGGCGTTTTCAACGATCGGCTGCACCACCAGCTTGATCGTTTGCAGCCCGAGAACCTCCTCATCCGCCTTGATTTCGCTGGTGAATTTGTTTTTGAAGCGCATCTTCTGGATGGTCATATAATGGCGGGCGTGCTCCAGCTCCTCCCCGACGGTGATCAGGTTGCGCCCACGGGAGAGCGAGATGCGAAACAGCCTCGCCAACGAGGTGACCATGACAATGGCGTCGGCATACCGCTCGTTCTCGATCATCCAGACGATCGAATCGAGCGTGTTATAGAGGAAGTGGGGGTTGATCTGCGATTGGAGGACGTCAAGCTCGGATTTTCGCTTGCTCCCCTCCTGCCGGATGATGTCGTCCATCAGCTGGCGCATCGTCGAAACCATCGAGCGAATCGAGTGGCCGAGGTGCTGTACCTCGTAGGTTCCCCCGATGGCGATGTCAACCGTTTCGCTGCCCGCCTCCAGCTCCTTGACCGACTGCTCAAGCGCCTTGATCGGCACCGCGATCCGCTCGGATACCCCAAGGTTGACAAAGACCAGAAAGAAGATAAAGAAGAGCACCACAAACACGCCGAACAGCCGCAGCTGGGTGTGGTTGGAGGCAAGGCTTTCGGCCGGAACCACGCCGACCAGCTTCCAGCCGGTGTAGCCCACCGTCTTGACGGTGACCTGCCGGGCTTCCCCGTTGAATTTTTCCCGGTGGCTTCCGTCCTCATAGGTGGCGGCGACGCGGTTGTTTTCCCGCAGCAGCTCGGCGTAGATCAGCTGCTGGCGCGGGTGGTAGATGATCTCGCCGTCCCCGTCGATCAGGTAGAGGTAGCCGGTTCCGCCGAGGTCGACGTTCTTGCAGATCTGCTCGATGCCGCCAAAGCTGATATCGACCAGCAGCACGCCGCTCTCAATCGCGCCGGCGCGGGTCAGCTCGACCTGTCGCGAAAGCGAGACGACCCAGCGGTAAAGATAGTCGGGGTCCTCAAAGAGATTTTGTACATGCGGGGTTGAAAAATGCAGGTTCTCGATTTTTTCGACCGCCGAGATAAACCAGTCCTGCGTCTCGGGGGAGGCCTGCCGCTTGAGCGTCGAAAGCGGGGTGGCCGAGACAAGCTTTCCGTTCTGCGAAAAGACGGCGATTGAAACCATCGTGTCCCGGTTGGTCTCGTAGAGCAGGTTCATCCCCGCGTCGAGGCTGTCCTGCGCGAGGTCGGCGTTTTTGATGACCCGGTAGTACATGGTATCCGAAACCCGCATCATGCTGCGCAGGTAGCTGTCGAGGTTCAGGTTGACCTGATCGAGCACCCGGCGGCTGTCCTCGGCGAGCAGCGCGTCGGTCGTCGCCGAAAAGCGCAGCATCAGCGCCCCGCCCAGCAGCATCATGCCGATGACCGCGACGAGGGTAAAGGAGAGGGAGATGACCAGCTGGATGCTCGACCGCCGGTAAAAGCCCGAAAGCCTGCGCATCATCGAATCGAGAAAGCCGTGCATACCGCACCCCCCCTTTTTCTGTCGTTGATCAGCCGCCCCCCGCCCGGTAGCGGGAGGGGGAAAGGCCGAAATGCTTCTTAAAGACATAGCTGAAATAATTGGCGTCGACAAAGCCAGCGCTCTGTGCGATCAGATAGGTTTTGTCCTCGGTATCCCGCAGCAGCCTTGCCGCCTCCTCCATCCGCACCCGGGTGACATAATTGGTGAAGCTCATGCCGGTCTCGCGCTTAAAGATGGTGGAAAAGTAGGCGGGGCTCAGGTGCAGGTGCTCACAGAGCCGCTCAACCGAGAGGTCGGGGTCGGAGAAATTCTCCCCGATATAGCCGCAGGCGCGTTCGACGGTGCGGCGGGTGGAATCGCTGCGCTCGCGGCGGATCAGCTCGCGGATGTTCAGGCAGCGTTCGGTGCACCAGCGGCCAAGCTCGCCCGGGGAGTTAAAGTCGGTGAGCAGCACCGCGCCGGTAAAGCCGGGGCCGAACACCTCCGAAAGGGCAAGCGAATCGGCACGGGTCAGCCGGATCAGGCAGCTGACCAGCTCGAGAAAAAAGCACTGGCATTCCGAGAGGGGGAGGCGGGAATCCTGCACCCGGCGCATCAGCCGGTCGATCACCGCGCGGATTTCCTCCTCCCCGCCGAGCTTGATCGCACCGGCCAGCTCCCGTTCGTCCGCCTCGTCAAACGCGAGCCGCGCCGAGGAATCGGGCTCAAGGTCGTCGATGTAGATCGCCCGCCCGGTTCCCACCAGCACCCGGTAGTCGAGCGCGCTTCGCGCCCCGGCCGCCGAGAGGTGCAGCTCCAGCGGACTTTTGCAGGGGGAGCCGACCCCGAAGGTCAGCCCAAGCCCCAAATAGCTTCGAGCCAGCTTGCAGACGCGACCCAGCACGTCGAGAAAATCCAGCACCCCGGCTTGTCCGTCAAAGCTTGCCAGCACTGCCACCGTATCATTATAAAGGCAGGTCTTAAAGCAGCAGCCCGGCTGATTCAGGTTTTCATCGAGCAGATCTCGCACCGAGAGGGACAGCAGCTCGCTTTGCCGGATCGCCGCGTCCTCTCCCTCGGTGGGCGGATCAAAGTGGGCGAGCGCCGCGATCCAGCTCTCGCCGTCGAGCCCCACATCGTACCGCTCGGCAAGCTCGCTCAGCCGGGACGGGGCAATCCGTCCATCGAGCAGGCGGGTATAAAACTGCTCGCGCAGAATCGGCAGGCTCTCCTGATACCGCTGCCGCAGCGCCTCAAGGTTGCTGCGCTCCTCCCGCTCGGTGTCGAGCCGGGTCTTGATCTTTTGCAGCACGGCGGTCAGCTCGGCGGCGTTGATCGGCTTGAGAATATATTCCGATACATTCACCCGAATCGCCTGCTTGGCATACTCAAAGTCGTCAAAGCCCGAAAAAATCACCAGCTTGGCGGCGGGCAATCGCCGAGCCAGATGGCCGCAAAGGGTCAACCCGTCCATGTATGGCATCTTGATATCGGTCATGACGAGGTCGGGGCGCAGACCCTCGGCCAGCTCCAGCGCCTCCTCGCCGTTTTCCGCCTCACCCACCAGCTCAAAGCCCAGCTTGCTCCAGTCGATCTTGCTGCCGATGCCGCTGCGGATTTCCTCCTCGTCGTCGACCAGCAGCACGCGATACGCGGCCATGGCGCTTCCTCCCCTTTTGTTGTGTGTT
>CAZVAV010000022.1:0-11957 GCA_964625135.1 uncultured Oscillospiraceae bacterium
CCCGGCAATGAGGGGGACTTTTTCCGAACTGCCTTTCTAAGTCGGCAGAATCAGAATGAAACGGGAAGCAGCATTGCTTCCCGTATTTTTTTGTTCAAAAGGAGGAGAAACCTTGATCGAGCTGGAACAGATTTGTAAAACGTTTGGTTCAAACGCATCGGCGGTTCACGCAGTCCGGGATGTCAGTCTCTCGATTCGGCAGGGGGAAATTTTCGGAATCATCGGCTTTTCGGGGGCCGGAAAATCAACCCTGGTGCGCTGTATCAATCTGCTGGAGGTTCCCACCTCGGGAAGAGTGATGGTGGACGGCGAAGTGCTTACCGAGATGAATGAGAGGCAGCTTCGACAGGCTCGTAAAAAGATCGGGATGATATTTCAGTCCTTTAACCTGATGCCCTCACGTACTGTTTTCCAGAACATCGCCTATCCGCTGCACGGCAGCGGCCTCTCCAGAGCGCAGGTGGAAGAGAAGGTGCTCTCCTTACTGGAGCTGGTCAACATGTCCGAAAAGCGCGACGCATACCCATCCCAGCTTTCGGGCGGACAGAAGCAGCGGGTTGCCATCGCCCGCGCATTGGCCTGTGATCCGAAGGTGCTGCTCTGCGACGAGGCCACCAGCGCGCTCGACCCCCAGACAACCCGTTCAATTCTTCGGCTGCTGCACACCCTGAATGAGCGCCTTGGCCTGACCATTGTGGTGATCACCCATGAGATGGCGGTAATCAAGGAGATCTGCAATCGGGTCGCGGTCATGGAAGACGGCGGGGTGGTGGAGCAGGGGGAGGTGTTCGACATTTTCTCAAATCCCCAGCAGACGATCACTCGCGAATTTATCCGCACGACTTCCAATCTCAGCAAGATCTATGACCTGATAAAAGAGCATTCCCCGGTGGTTGAGCTTACATCCGACGAGCTGATCGTGCAGCTTACCTATGTTGAAAAGAATGTTTCCGAGGCGCTGATTTCCTCCATCTCGAGAAATTTTCAGATTGACGTCAATATTATCTTCAGCAGCATCGAGATCATCCAGAACGCCCCGCTCGGCGGGTTGGTTGCCATCATGAGCGGGCCAAGAAAACAGGTTGAGGCAGCGGTTCGCTTTCTGATCGAGAAAAATGTACAGGTGGAGGTAATTAAGGATGGTAGAGTTCCTGCAACAGTTCGCGCCTAAGGTGCTTGAATTGGCTCCCAATGTGGTGGAAAAATTCCCCGAGCTGATCGAGAGCTTTCATCAGACCCTTGTGATGATGGGGGCCTCGGGCTTCATTTCCTTCTTTTTCGGACTTCTTTTCGGGGTCATGCTGATCGTCACCCGCCCCGGTGGAATTTTGCAAAACGGCGCGCTCTTTGGGGTGCTCGATAAGCTGATCAACCTGTTTCGCTCAATCCCGTTCATTATCCTCATCGCCGCGCTCATTCCGCTGACCCGTCTGGTCATTGGTACGGCAATCGGCACCAAGGGCGCGATTCTTCCGCTTGTATTCGGTACTGTTCCATTCTTTACCCGCCAGATCGAAAGTGCGCTGGCCGAGCTGGATCATGGCCTGATCGAGGCGGCACAGTCGATGGGCTCCAGTCCGTGGGAAATTATTTTTCGGGTCTATCTTCGGGAGAGTATTCCCGGGATTGTGCGGGCGACCACCATCACGATCATCAGCCTGATCGGGTTGACCGCGATGGCCGGCGTAGTCGGCGGCGGGGGCCTTGGAGATTTTGCGATTCGATACGGCCACCAGCGCAATCAGGTCGATATCACCTATGCCACCGTCATGATCATTCTGGCGATGGTCAGTTTGTTCCAGTGGGTCGGCAATCAGATTATCAAACGGACTACCCACTGAGCTATGATTTCTGTTGTCCCTTGCATTTCGATAAAAACAAAATTTTGGAGGGTTACTTATGAAAAAGGGAATTTACAAAGCGATTGCAGCTTCACTCGTCCTTAGCCTGAGTCTTGCCGCCTGCGGCGGCTCCGGCAGCAGCGCCCCGGCCTCGTCCAATGCAGCTTCCGGGGACTCAGCGCAGCCTCAGGCCGCGCCGGTGACCATCAAGCTTGGCGTCGTCGGTGAAAACAATGAGTGGTGGGCTCCCGCCATCGAGTCGATGGCCAAGGAGGGCGTGCAGATCGAGCTGGTCAAATTTGCCGATTATACCCTGCCCAATCAGGCGCTGGCAGACGGGGAGATCGATCTCAACGCGTTTCAGCACCATGCCTTCCTCAACAATCAGGTCAAGGATAAGGGCTATGCGCTGACCGCAATCTGCGATACCATCATCGCCCCGCTCGGCCTCTACTCCGAGAAGATCAAGTCGCTGGATGAGCTGAAGGACGGCGACAGCATCGCGATTCCGAGCGACGCCACCAACGGAGGCCGCGCGCTCAAGATCATAGAATCCGCCGGGCTGATCAAGGTGGATCCCGCGGCGGGATATGTCCCCGAGGTCAAGGATGTCATCGAAAACCCCAAGAACATCAAGTTCATCGAGGTTGAGGCGGCGCAGACGCCGAGCCTGCTGCCCGATGTCGCGGCAGCGATCATCAACGGTGCTCACGCGGTCGATCACGGCCTCAATCCGCAGGACGATTCCATCTTCCTTGAGCAGGTACAGGAGGGCAGCGACAACCCCTATCTTAATGTGCTGGTCGCCCGCACCGCCGACAAGGAGAATCCGGTGTATCAGCAGATCGTCAAGGCATTCCAGACCGAGGAAACCGCCCGGGTGATCGCCGAGACCTACAAGGGCGCGTATCTCCCCGCCTGGAATTAAGGGGGCGCTGGTATGAATTTCAGAGAAGAAGCCGAGCGGCAGAAGAGTGATCTCATTGCGCTGCGCCGGGAGCTTCACCGGCATCCCGAGCTTGGCCGTCAGGAATTTGAGACGGCCCGGCGGATCGAGCGGGAGCTTGACGCACTGGGAATCTCCCATCGCAGGGTGGGGGAGACCGGGGTGTTCGCTTCGTTTCGAGGCGAGCTTCCCGGCGAGCGGGTCATCGTGCTGCGAGCCGATATCGATGCCCTTCCGATCACGGATCAGAAGGAGGTGCCCTACCGCTCCGAGGTTCCCGGCGTCATGCACGCCTGCGGGCACGACGCGCACACCGCCGGCCTGATCGGAGGGGTTCGGCTGCTTTACGCCAACCGGAATCAATTTGGCGGGGAGGTTCGGCTGTTCTTTCAGCAGGCGGAGGAGATCGGCTATGGCGCGCAGGTCTTTATCAAGGAGGGGTTGCTCGCGGGGGCGCAGCGGGTTTTCGGACTGCATATGTCCTCCGATCTTCCGGTGGGAAAGGTTGTGGTAAAACCTGGCCCCAACAACGCTGCGGTCGATCACTTTAAGATCACTGTCGAGGGCAGGGGGGCGCATGTCTCCTCGCCGCAGCTCGGGGCGGATGCCCTTTACGTCGCCAGCCAGATCGTGGTCGGCTTTCAGGGAATTGTCACCCGCCTGACCGCGCCGACCGATCCGGTGATCCTTGGCGTCGGCACGCTTCACGCCGGGGAAAATTACAATGTTGTGGCAAAGCAGGCGGTGCTTGAGGGTACCACCCGCACCTTTTCTTCCGAGACAAGAGCGCTGGTCAACGAGAGGGCAACCGCACTTGCCAAGCAGACGGCAGCGCTTTATGGCGCGACGGCGACCGCCGAGTGGGATGACTATACCTCTCCGTTGGCGAACGATCCCAGCGTCTGCCGCGAGATTTGGAAGACGGTTCGTTCCCTCGTGGGGGAGGAAGGGTTGGTCACCGATCGCTCGCTATCACTTGGGGGAGATGACTTTGCCGAGTACCTGCGTTTGGTTCCGGGTGCGTATGCCTATGTCGGAACCTGTAATCCCGCGCTTCCCGATACCACCGTCGCGCACCACAATGGGCGGTTTGATATCGATGAGAACTGCCTGCCCATCGCGGCGGGGCTCTACGCCGGATATGCGTTTGACTACCTGACCGGCAGGGCGGATAACTAAAAAATCTCCTCCGCGAAGCAGCTTGACGCTTCACGGAGGAGATTTTGATTGAAAGGTTAATACCCGTAAAAGATTTGAGCGATGGGGGAGTCCTTCGAGAGGATTAAGGTTTTGTTTTCTCCGGCGAGGGAGATCTTGGCCGCGTCAAGTGAGCGGACAAAGGAATAGAAATCGGCACGGGATTGATCGGAATAGGCGCCCGACAGAATGCGCATATACTCGGCTTCGCCCTCGGCGATCACCTTTTCCGCGTCGGCCTGTGCCTGTGAGATACGGATCGAGATGGTCTTATCGGTCTCGGTGCGGATTTTTTTTGCCTCCGATTCGCCCTCGGCTTGATAGGAGGCGGCGATGTTGTTGCGCTCCGAGATCATCCGCTCATAAACGGCGTTTTTGTTATCGTCCGGCAAATCAAGATGCTTTGTCTCTACCCCGACCAGCTGAACGCCGTACTGGTCAAGGCTTGCGCCGATGTTTGCAAAGATTTCTCCGGCCAGCTTATCCCGCCCGCTGATGATATCGGCCTGGGTCAGGCTGCTGATAACGTTCTTCATCGAGTTATAAACTATGGTGCTGATTCGCGCCTCGGCATTTCCCACATTGCCATTGAGCGTCTGGATAAAACGGGTTGGATCGGTGATCTTCCAGAGGACAAAGCTGTCGGCGACCATCGTCTTTTTGTCCCGGGTAATCACGTCCGAAATGGGGAGATCGTAGAGCAGAACCGTCTTGGGCAGGGTGCGGACGCTCTGGACAAACGGGATTTTGAAGCTCAGACCCGCTTGATCGCGAACCGAGACAATCTTTCCGAACTGCTGGACAATCTGATACTCGTTATTTTGGGTGACCACCAGCACGTTGGAAAGCAGGGCAAGCAAAACAATCAGAACAAGTACAAGCTTAAAGATCCGTCCGAGTGCCTTGGTGACGTCGGAGACGGCTGTCCGTACACCGCCGAAAGGATCATTGGGGCCCTGCTCCGGCGCGGAGCCTCCCCGCTGATGGAAGCGAAAGTCATTGGGATTCGTCATGGCTTAATTCCCTCCCTGTACCGGCGCGGAAAATCCCTCGATTGGCAGGAACTTGGTGATTCCGCCAGCGCCGTCGTCGATGATGATCTTGAGGCCGGGCAGAAGCTCCTCCATCGCCTCATAGAACATCCGCTGCTTGGTGATGAGGGGATTTTTGGTGTACTCCTCATACATTGCGTTAAAACGGGCGACCTGTCCGGTGGCCTCGTTGATGCGGTTCTGACGGGTTGCTTCCGCTTGCTTGAGGATTTTGTCTACCTCGGCGTCGGCGGCCGGCACCTGCTCGCTCTGATATTTGTTTGCGTTGTTAATTGCGGTTTCCTTGCTCTGCTTTGCGGTTTCGACAGCCTTAAAGGCCTCAAGAACCTGCGTGGTCGGCGGTTCGGCGTCCTGAATGGTGATGTTCACCAGCAAAAGGCCGATGTCCTCCTGCTCGAGCCGAGCGATGAGCTTCTCCTTGATTTCCGCCTGGATGGTATTCTTTCCAGTGGTAATGATGTCGTCGACCGGATACAGGCCGATGGTATCGCGGATATAGCTCTGGGCGAGGGTTTTCAGGATAATGACCGGATCCTGTGAGGCATATAAAAATTTAATCGGATCGGAAACCTTGTATTCAATGAAGAAATCAACATTGACAAAGTTATAGTCGGAGGTGATCATCAGCGATTCCGCCTCAATCGGCTCCTTGGTATTGGGGTCATAGCCGATGGGAAAACCGTTGATCACCGTCGAGACCTTTTTGACCTGCTGCAAAAAGGGGATTTTAAAATGCAGCCCCGGGGTACTCACCGTACTCGGACTTCCCAGCGTCACGACAACCGCCTGCTCCTGCTCGTTGATGCTGTAAACCGAGCTGAGGGCGAGAAATGCCCCCAGAACCAGCACAACCAACAGCACCGGAATCAGGCGAAGCGCTCCTTTTTCCTTCATGTAACTGCTCCTCTCCTTTGATGGGCAAATTGACTGTGAAACACAGTGTTTTATGATCCTTTTGCCGCATTATCACCATCATAACAAAAACATATGAACAATTCTACAACACTCGACAGGGAACCACTGCCGGGAAGGGGACATCAAAAAGCGGATCGTTTCCCGTTTTGCCCAAACCATAGGAATGCAACGCGAAATTATGTGCAGAATATGAGCGAAATATCGTAAAAAACGCAAAAATTGATTTTTAACGTTGAAACAAAATTCGTCCTGTGTTAAAATATTCTTCATGTGTTCCGAAAGGATGGAACTAAAACAGCCGACCGTAGATCGGACGGAGGCAGAAAAGAGGAAGAAAGAAGATGGAGCATACAAAAGGAGGACAACCCCGCGCCCAGTGGGCGAGCAGTCTTGGGTTTATTCTGGCCACGGCAGGATCTGCGGTAGGACTGGGGAATATATGGAAATTTCCCGGAAAAGCCTACGAGGGGGGCGGCGCGGCGTTTATCATCGTCTACGTGCTGATTGTTGCCGTACTCGGTATGAGCATTATGCTCGCGGAATTTGCGATTGGCCGCCGCGCACAGAAGAATCCGGCCACGGCCTTCTCGCTGATTGGCAACGGAAAGGGCGGCTGGATCGGCAAGCTCAGCCTGATCACCGCGTTTATCATCCTATCCTATTATTCGCAGGTCGGCGGATGGGTGCTCAAGTATATTGAGGGGTACCTGTTTGAGTCGGGGGCGATCTATGCGGATCCGACCGGCTATTTTCTGGGGATGCTCGGTTCCTCCGCAATGCCGTGGCAGAGCGCGGTGATTTACCCGCTGATCTTTCTCGCGCTGGTCGTTTTCGTCATCATCCGCGGGGTGGAGCAGGGGATTGAGCGGATGAGCAAAATCCTCATGCCGGGGCTTTTCCTGCTGCTGATCATTCTGACCGTCCGTGCGGTTACGCTGCCCGGCTCTGCCGAGGGGCTGGGCTACCTGCTCAATCCCGATTGGTCCAAGCTTTCCTTCCAGATGGTGCTGGTGGCGCTTGGTCAGGCCTTCTATTCCCTCTCACTCGGAATGGCGATCATCACCACCTACGGCTCTTATGTTTCCCGAAAGGAAAACCTGATCAAGCACACCGCGATCATCTGCTCGCTTGACACGGTTGTGGCGATTATGGCGGCCTTCATGATCATTCCCGCTGTCTTTGCGATGGGCGTCGAGCCCGGAATGGGCGGAAGCTTCGCCTTTATTTCGTTGGCCGAGGTGTTCCGGCAGATGCCGATGGGCAGTTTGTTTGGCGCTTTCTTTTATCTGCTGCTTTTCCTCGCGGCGCTGACCTCGGCGATTTCGCTGCTTGAGGGCCCTGTTGCTTACTTTGTAGAAACCTTTGGCTTTGACCGCAAGAAGGTGACCTGCTGCTTTGGCATTGGGCTTTTTGCACTGGGAATCTTCTACACCCTTTCGCAGGTTTATCTGCCGATCAAGGGTGTATGGTTTGACGGGGTCAACGGTCTGACCTTCCCGGCCTTCGGTGATTTTATGGAGTTTTTAACCGATCGCCTGATGGTGCCGGTGACAGCCCTTTCGCTCTGCCTCTTTGTTGGCTGGCGGTGGGGCGCCGACCGTGCGAGCCATGAGCTGGAGCACAACGGTCGTTTTCCGCTGCGTGGCGTCTGGATGGCGATGGTTCGATTCATCGCTCCGCTCTCGATCGGGGTAATCCTGATCGGCGGGCTGGTTTTTGGTCTTGCGTTGAGCTGATTCATAAAAGCAGAATACAAAAAGCCTTTACAGAGCGACTTTTCGTTCTGTAAAGGCTTTTTCCTTCTCACCTTGTCTGGGCTAATCCTTTTTTTGCAGCTTGGTCTTGTTGCCGTTTTCGTCGACCAGATAGGTGTTTTCCAGATGAGACTCAAGGCTGCGGCGATAGCCCTCGATATATTCGCGCCGGAGCTTTGCGCGTTCAAAATGCTCCTCTTCGGTCAGACCGGTCGTCTTAGCCTTTCGGGCCAGCTCATTGATCCGGTCGATTTTTTGCTGATCCAATGGGAATCCTCCTTTTTCAGGGGCGGCGGGCGATGACACAGCGGTCGATCCCGGCCAAATCCTTGCGCAGTGTGATGCCGCGATAGCCACCGGCGCGCAGAATGTCGCAGATCTGCTGTGCCTGCGTATAGCCGGCCTCAAGGATCAAAAGTCCGTTTTCCTTGAGGCGGGAAGGGGCGTCGGCGGCGATGGCGCGGTAAAAACGCAATCCGTCCGGGCCGCCGTCCAAGGCGACTTGGGGCTCGCAGCGTACCTGCTCGGGCAGCTCGGTGAGCTCCTGCTCGGTGAGGTAGGGCGGATTCGAGATGAGCAGATCGAGCGAAGGCAGCGCCGACAGCGCCATGGCGTCGAGGACATCCGCTTCGATGACCCGCACCCGGTCGCCGCCCACGGTCGAATCGACATTGGCATAGAGGTAGGGAAGCGCCTCGGTCGAAAGCTCGATGGCATAGACCTCCGCATTGGGCAGGTTGCGCGCGAGAGCCAGCGAAATGGCGCCGCTGCCGGCACAGTAGTCGGCGATGCGCAGCGCCGCACCGGCGCCGTTGAGCAGCTCAAGCGCCGCGTCAACCAATGTCTCGGTATCGGGGCGGGGAATCAAAACCCCCTCGCCGATCTTCAGCGGAATCGAATAAAATTCCCACTCCCCCAACAGATATTGCAGGGGATACCCCTCGGAAAGCCGCCGCACCTTCTGCTGGAAGATAAAGGCGTCCTCGGGAGAAACCTCCGCCTCGGGTCGCCGAAGCTGTCCGTCGCGGGAAAATTGGGCATGGAAAAGCTGTGAGAGATCAAAATCGGCAGTGTCGTGGGTTAGTCTGCGGCGGCACTGCCGATAAAGCTGCGCTACGGTCATCGATTCCTACCACCTGTCCTCGTCTTGATTTTGGGGGATGCAGGGCTTCATCGCGGCGATGGCGATCTCGAGCTGGGAGGCATCCGGCTCACGGGTGGTAAGCCGCTGTAGCCAGAGACCGGGCGCTGAGACAAAACGGGTGCAGAGGTTGTCGTACCGTCCGGCAAGCTTGATGATCTCATAGGCGATGCCGACTACCAGCGGCAGGCAGATCAGCTTGAGCGCAATGCGCATGGCAAGGCTTTCCCATGAGACGAGCGAAAAAACCAACACCGAAACAATCAGCACGATCAGGATAAAGCTGGTGCCGCAGCGGGGGTGAAACCGGCTGTGCTTTGCGGCGTTTTCGGGGGTCAGTGCGTCGCCCGCCTCATAGCAGGCGATGGTCTTGTGCTCGGCCCCGTGGTACTCAAAGACCCGGCGGATGTCGGGCATCCGGCTGATTGCAAACAGGTAGAGGACAAAGATGCCGATCTTCACCACCGCCTCGACGAGCGAGAGCAGCAGGGGAACGGTGACAAACCGACGAATCTGCCCGATCAGCAGGGTGGGCAGCACCATAAAGAGGAGCACGGCCAGCAGAAGGCCAAGCACCATCGCCACGCCGCCGAAAACCTTTGAGAGATTTTCACCAAAGAGGTCGAGCAGCTTTTTTTCAAAGCCGCTGGGCTCCTCCGGCTCAAGCCCGGCTATCTCGGCCGACTTCATCAGGCATTTATAGCTTAACCGCATGCTGTCGAAAAAATTAAAGCAGCCCCGGATAATCGGCGTCTTTTTATACCACGAATGTCCGATCTCATCGTCCCATTCGCTCAGGTCGATTTCGCCGTCCGACTTTCTGACCGCCATCGAAACCTTTTTGGGGCCGCGCATCATGACGCCTTCAATCAGGGCGGAGCCGCCGATTGAGGTCTTTTTCTGATTGTTGCGATTGCTCAATTTGTTTGATCCTCCCCGCCCTTGTCGGGCGCTTTCTGCGACTGCTGCCAAAGCTCATACCGGCGCACATTGGGAATTTGGATGACGACGGTGGTGCCCTCTCCGAGCGCCGATTGCAGGTCGAGTCTGCCGCCGAAGGAGCTTACCAGCTCATCGGCGACCGCAAGTCCGATTCCGGAGCCGCGCCGGGTCAGATTGGCCTTGTAAAATTTCTGTTTGATCTTCGGGAGATCCTCCGGGCTGATTCCGCAGCCGGTGTCGGCCACGGTAATCACAAAATATTCCCCTTGGGCGGCAGCCGTGATGCGGATTCTTCCGCCCTCGTCGGAATATTTGATTGCGTTGTCGATGATATTGATAAAAACCTGCCGCAGCCTGTTTTTGTCGGCCATGACGACTGCCGCTTCAAGCTGCTCATCATATTGGAGATCAAGCTGTTCGCGGCGAGCCTTTTCGGTATACATCAGCACCGCCTCCTCCAGCTCGGCAAGCAGATCGATCCTTTCGATGATCAGCTTGAGCCGCCCCGACTGCATCCGCGAGAAATCGAGCAGCTCCTCGACCATCAGTGAAAGGCGGTCGGTCTCGGAGATGATGACCCGCATCCCCTTTTGGAGCGTTTCCCGATCGGTTTCCCCTTCATCGAGGATGGTCTCGCTCCACCCCTTGATCGCGGTCAGTGGGGTGCGCAGCTCATGCGATACCGAGGAGATGAATTCGTTTTTCATCTTTTCGGTGTTGCCAAGCTCCTCGGCCATGTAGTTGATCGCTTCGCAGAGATCTCCGATTTCGTCGTCATTCTTCTTCTCCAGCCGAGTGCTAAAGTTTCCGTGGGCGATCTTACGGGCGGTTTTGCCGATCTCGCCGACCGGAATGACGATCGAGCTGATAAAGTAGGAGCCGGACAGAAGCATAAAGAAGATGATCGCAACCCCGAAAAGCACCGCGACGGTGACGATCGAGTAGATCAGGTTGTCCACGCGGGTCATTGAGGCGACCAGACGCACCGCCACCAGCGATTCGTCGTTGACCGGCGCGATGCTCGAGATGGCGACGATCCGTTCACCGCCGATTTCACCCTGAAAGCTTCCCATCCGCTCGGGAGAGGCCAGAGCCGCCTCAAAATCGGGCATCTCGATTTTTTGATTTACCGCAAAGCCGGAGGAGGTGGAGGTGACGTTGCCATAGGCGTCGATCGCCATCAGCTCCATTCGGTCGCGCAGCTCAAAATTTTCGACTAGGTTTCGCACCTCGCGCTGATAATCAGCCGAGGGGTCCTCGGCGTACCGAGAAAGCAGCGTATTGACGGTGTTTGCCTGGGAAAGCAGCGTCTGCTGCGCCGAGGAATAATAAAAGGTGCGTACCGCTCCCCAAAGGGTGATCTCAATGACGATCAGACAGAGCAGGATAACGCCAAGGCTTCCGGTCAGCCAGCGGCGGGTGATCTTCTTTTGTGCCAAGTGCGCATCCTCCTAGTCCTGTAAACTTGCGGGGATCAAAAATCAACGGCGTCAGGGTATCCACTTGTAGCCGAAGCCCCAGACGGTGGTGACATAGCGCGGGTTGGAGGGATCGTCCTCCACCTTCATCCGCAGACGGCGGATGTTGACGTCGACGATCTTGATATCGCCAAAGTAGTCGTCCCCCCAGACAGCCGAGAGAATCTGGCTGCGCTCGAGGGCGGTTTCCGGGTTTTTCATAAAAAGCTCCATGATCTGAAATTCAACCTGCGTCAGATCGAGCGGCTGCCCGCCCTTGGTGACGGTGTGGCTTTTCAGGTTGAGGACAAACGGCCCGGATGCCGTTTCGTTGGTCGGCTGGGGCGGAGCCGCCATTGAAACGCGGCGGTGCAGTGCGTCGACCCGGGCGGTTAGCTCGGAGGGGGAGAAGGGCTTGGTGATGTAGTCGTCGGCGCCGAGCATCAGGCCGTTGACCTTGTCCATCTCCTGGCTCTTGGCGGTGAGCATCACGATTCCCAGCGTGGTGGAGCGCTCCCTGAGCTTTTTGCAGACCGAAAAGCCGTCAAGCCCCGGCATCATTACGTCGAGAATGACCACGTCGAAGGGCTCCTCCGCGCCGTCATAAGCGGTGATGGCGTCGAGGCCGTTGTCAACGTCGGTGACCTGATAGCCGGCTCGCTTGAGGTTGATCACCACAAAGTCGCGGATGGCTTCTTCATCTTCGGCAATC
>CAZVAV010000023.1:0-8995 GCA_964625135.1 uncultured Oscillospiraceae bacterium
CCGCCGTGTTACGCAAACGGTTGCGTGCGCCCCAAAAAAGTGTATAATAGGGGAGGAAACAATCCGGCAAAAATGCCGAATCGCGAAAGAGGAGGAAATTAATGGAAACTCTTTCTAAACTGCAAAACGGAAGCGATGTCCGAGGGGTGGCCCTCGCGCTCGAGGGCGGCGCGCCGGTCAACCTGACCCCCGAAATCGCCGGGCGGATCGCGGCGGCCTTTGTCCGCTGGCTTTGCGAAAAAACCGGCAAAGCGCCCGGGGCGCTCCGGGTCGGTGTGGGACACGACTCGCGGCTGACCGCCGAGCCGCTTAAGCGGGGAACCCTCGCCGGGCTGCTTGCCGCGGGAGCGGTGCCGGTCGACTGCGCGATGGCCTCGACCCCGGCGATGTTCTGCGCCACGCTGTATCCCGAAACCGCCTTCGACGGCGCGGTGATGCTGACCGCCAGCCACCTGCCCCGCGAGCGCAACGGAATGAAGTTCTTCACCCGCGAGGGCGGATTGGACAAGCCCGACATCAAGGCGCTGCTCTCGCTCGCAGAAGCGATTGCCGCGCCCGCGTCTGTCCAAACAGCCTTTGAACGCTGCGAGCTGCTCTCGATTTATGCCGCCGCGCTGCGGGAGAAGATCAAGGCCGGGGTCAACGCGCCGGACTACTGTCATCCGCTTGCCGGGCTGCACGTGGTGCTCGACGCGGGAAACGGCGCGGGCGGCTTTTTTGCCGACCGGGTGCTGTCGCCGTTGGGGGCGGATATTTCGGGCAGCCAATTCCTTGAGCCGGACGGCAATTTCCCCAACCACATTCCCAACCCCGAGAACAAGGCGGCGATGGAATCGATCCGCGCGGCCACCGTCGGAAACCATGCCGATCTCGGCGTGATCTTTGATACCGACGTCGACCGGATGTCGGCGGTGCTGCCCGACGGCAGCGAGGTCAACCGCGACGCGATTATCGCGATGATGGCGGCGGTTTTGGCCCCCGAATATCCCGGCTCGACCATCGTGACCGATTCGGTCACCTCCGACCGGCTTACCCGCTTTCTCGAGGGGGAGCTGGGGCTGCGCCACCACCGCTTCCAGCGCGGGTATAAAAACGTCATCAACGAAGCGATCCGCCTCAACCGCGCGGGCGTTGTTTCTCCGCTGGCCATCGAGACCTCCGGCCACGGGGCGCTCTCGGAAAACCATTTCCTCGACGACGGGGCGTATCTCGCGGTGCGGCTGCTGATCGCGGCGGCAAAGGCCAAGCGGGAGGGTCGCTCACTGGGCGAGCTGATCGAGCGGCTGCCCCCCGCCTGTGAGGAGGCGGAGCGCCGCATTCCGATCGCCGGGGAGGATTTTGCCGAAACCGGCAAGCGGGTGCTCGCCGCCTTTGAGGAGCGGGCAATCGCGCAAGGCTTTGCCGTCGCGCCCAACTCCTACGAGGGGGTGCGCCTCACCCTGCCCGAGGGCTGGCTGCTGCTGCGCCTCTCGCTGCACGACCCGCTGATGCCCTTAAACGTCGAGGGAAACGCCCCCGGCGACTGCCAAAGGCTGCTCGCCCTTGCAAAGGAGCTGCTCGGCGGCTTTGAGGCACTTGATCTCTCGGTTCTCGACCGATAAACGGTTTTCGCGCGGCAGGGCAGCTGAAGCCCTGCCGCTTGCAACGATATTTGTCATATGAAAGGCAGGAAAACAGAAATGGAGCAATCCCGTTCTCGCGAGCTGCGGGTGCTTGCCACCCGCGCCCGGCTCATGGGTCTCAAGGCGGTGCACGACTGCGCCTCCGGCCACATCGGAGGGTCCCTCTCGGCGATGGATCTTCTCACCGTCCTCTATTTTGATACGATGAAGGTCGATCCGACCGATGCGAAGAATCCCGACCGCGACCGCTTTGTTCTCTCGAAGGGTCACTGCACCCCCGCCCTCTACCCGGTGCTGGCGCTGCGGGGCTTTTTCCCGGCGGAGGATCTGCGCCTGTTCCGTTCGATCGAAGGGCACCTGTCCGGCCATGCCGAGATGCACCATGTCAACGGGGTTGACATGTCCACCGGCTCGCTTGGTCAGGGGCTTTCCGCCGCGGTCGGCATGGCTCTCGCCGGCAAGCTCGACCAAAAAACCTACCGCGTCTACGCCCTGATGGGGGACGGCGAGATTCAGGAGGGGCAGATCTGGGAGGCGGCGATGGCCGCCGCCAAGTATAAGCTCGATAACCTCTGTGGCATCATCGACATCAACGGCCTGCAGATCGACGGAGCGACCGCCGACGTCATGCCCACCGAGCCGCTTGATGCGAAGTGGGAATCGTTCGGTTGGCATGTGCTCAAGGTCGACGGGCACGACATCGCCGCCCTCGCCGCCGCCTTTGAAGAGGCGAAAACGGTCAAGGGCAAGCCGGTCATGCTTCTGGCAAAAACGGTCAAGGGCAAGGGCGTTTCGTTTATGGAGAACAACGCCGGCTGGCACGGCAAGGCGCCGAACGACGAGCAGTACGAGCAGGGCAAGGCCGAGCTGGAAACCCTGCTTTCTCAACTGGAGGGTTAAACGATGGGTGAAGTAATCGCAACCCGCGCCGCCTACGGCGACGCGCTGGTCAAATTGGGTGAGACGGTCCCCGAGCTGATCGTCATGGACGCGGATCTCGCCGGAGCCACGATGACCAACGGCTTTGCCAAGGCGTTTCCCGCGCGCTTTCTCGACATGGGCATCGCCGAGGCGGATATGATGGGCGTTGCCGCCGGTCTGGCCTCCTGCGGTAAGAAGGTGTTTGCCACCTCGTTCGCGATGTTTGCCGCCGGACGCGCGTGGGAGCAGGTGAGAAATTCGATCTGCTACCCGCGCATGAACGTCAAGGTGGTCGGCTCGCACGGCGGCCTTTCGGTCGGCGAGGACGGCGCGACCCACCAGTGCATCGAGGACTTCGCGATCATGCGGGCGATTCCCGGCATGATGGTGCTCTGCCCCTGCGACGGGCATGAGATGCGAGCCGCCGTCCGGGCGCTCGTCGACTACGACGGCCCCGCCTATATGCGTCTCGGGCGGCTTGCCGTCGAAACGGTCACCGACTCGATCGAGGGCTATCGGTTCGAGCTGGGCAAGGGCGTCACGCTCCGCGACGGCTCGGATGTGACTGTCATCGCCGTCGGCATGATGGTGCAGGAGGCGATCAAGGCCGCCGAGCTGCTCGCCGCCGAGGGCATTTCGGCTCGCGTCATCGACATGCACACCATTAAGCCGCTCGATGAGGCGCTGGTGCTCAAGGCCGCCCGCGAGACCGGCGCAATTGTGACCTCCGAGGAGGCCAACGTCATGGGCGGTCTCGGCTCGGCTGTCTGCGAGCTGCTTAGCGAGCGCTGCCCGGTGCCGGTGCTCCGCCATGGCGTCAACGATGAGTTTGGCCGCTCCGGCAAGGCTCCGCTCGTTCTCAAGGCCTATCAGCTGACCGCCGAGTCGATTGCCGCCAAGACGAAGCTCGCGCTCGCGGCCAAAAAGGGCTGATGAACGACCCCGACGCGCTGCTCGCGCGGGTGCTGGCCCAGGCCGCGAGCCTCGGCATCCCGGTATCGCGGGAGCTTGACCCCCATGTGGCGATCAACAGCCGAGCCAAAACCCGCTTTGGGCGCTGCATCCGGCGGCAGGGGCGGTTTTACGTTGAGCTTTCCGCCCGGCTGCTCGACGCGCCCGAAACCGCCTGCCTGCAAACCCTTGCGCATGAGGCGCTGCACACCTGCCCCGGCTGCCAGAACCATCAGGCGCGCTGGAAGGGCTACGCGGCGCGGATGAACGCGGCCTTCGGCTACGAGATCGAGCGCACGGGCAGCCCCGCCGCGCTGGGCGTCTCAGACGAGCGCCCGGTTCGCTACCGGCTGGTCTGCGAGCGCTGCGGCGCCGAGCTGACCCGGATGAAAAAAAGCCCGCTGATCGCGCATCCCGAGCGCTACCGCTGCCGCTGCGGCGGCAGGCTGCGCCCTGTGACGGGATAAGCGGCGCGGGCTTGGCGCAAGATACATTTGCAACAAAGGAGGATTCCAACGTGAAACGAATGCTACCGATCTGCCTTGCCTTTGCTTTCGCGCTTTTGGGGTGCGGCGCGCGCAGCCTGCATCCGTCCGAGGCCGCCGAGCCGTCGCGGCAGGAGCAGCCGGCCATCGTCTCGCCGGTGTCCTCCGAGCCGTTGCCGCCTAGCTCCTTTGCACCGCAGGCGCAGCCGGAGGAGGACTGGCAGCTGATGCTGGTCAATCCCGCGCACCCGCTGCCTGAGGAGTTTACCGTGGCTCTCGCAATGACCCGCTATGACTACGAGGTCGACGAGCGGATTGTCGAGCCGCTTGACCGGATGATTCAGGCGGCTGCCGCCGACGGGGTGAGCCTGATTCCCTGCTACGGCTATCGCACCCGCGAGCAGTCGGCGCAGCTGTTCGAGAAGCAGGTCAACAAGCAGCTCTCCTACGGTCTTTCGCAGGAGCAGGCGGTGGCCGAGGCGAAAAAATGGGTCGCCCCGCCCGGAACCAGCGACCATCACACCGGGCTCGCGCTCGACATCGTTACCCCCGAGCATCAGGTGCTTGACCATGCCTTCGCCGGGACGAGCGCGGGAAAATGGATGGCGGAGCACGCGCCGGAATATGGCTTTGTCATCCGCTTTCCCGAGGACAAGCAGGAGATCACCGGCATCACCTACGAGCCGTGGCATCTGCGCTATGTCGGAGCCGGGCACGCGGCTGTCATGCAGGAGCAAAACCTCTGCCTTGAGGAATATTGGGAGCAGCTTTACGGGGAGGGCGCGCAATGAATTTGCTGGTAGCCGGGTGCGGGCTGGTTGGTGCCAAGCTCGCCGTGCGGATGTGTAAGCTGGGGCATGACGTCTCGGTGGTAGATCGCGAGGAGGAGCATTTTGAGCGCCTCGGGGACGGCTTTACCGGGCTGACCCTCACCGGAAACGCCATCGACCTCGACCTGCTGCGCCGCGCCGGAATTGAGGGCTGCGACGCGGTGGCGGCGGTCACCAATTCGGACAATGTCAACGTCATGGTGTCGCAGATCGCCCGGGAGATGTTTTCGATTCCACGGGTGCTGACCCGGCTCTACGACCCGGAGCGGGAGCGGATTTTTGCGCAGTTCGGACTGCACACCATCTGCCCCACCGCCCTGACCGTCGACTCGGCCATCGCGGCGCTGACCGAGCAGAAGGCGGTTCGTTACGTATCGATGTTTGGACAAACGCTGTCGCTGGCCGCCGTCGCGCTGCCCGAGCCGCTGCGCGGCGAGCCGTTGGCAAAAGCGCGGGCTTCGGACGGGATGGTGGTCGGGGCGCTGCGGGAGAACGACGTGGTCGAGCTGCTTTGTGAAGCGTCCGACCGGGTTCTTTCGGAGCGGGATCGGCTGCTGGTGCTGCGTCGGATCGGAGAGGGGGAGCGCAGATGAAGGTGGTGGTCGTTGGGGGCGGAAAGGTGGGCTTCTATCTTTCGGACACCCTGCTTGAGCATGGGCATCAGCCGGTTTTGATCGAGCGGGATCATAAGAAATGCCAGAAAATCGCCAACCTGCTCGACCTGCGGGTGGTCTGCGGGGACGGCTCGTCACTCGACGCGCTCGAAAGCGCCGACCTCGCCCATGCCGACGCGCTGGTGTGCGTCACCGGCACCGACGAGGATAATCTGATTATCTGCCAGCTGGGCAAGCGGCATTTTAAGGTGCCGCGCACCGTCGCGCGGGTCAACAACCCGAAAAACGCCATGGTGATGAAGCGGCTTGGGGTGGATATCGCCGTTTCGAGCACCGATTCACTCTCCCGGATTATCGAGCGGGAGGTGGACACCGCCGCCATCCGGCAGCTGATGCACCTCAACCGGGGCACCAACTCGCTGCTCGAGCTGACCCTGCCGAAGGATTTTCGGCACAACGGCGCGACGCTGATGGAGCTTCCGCTCCCCGAGGAATCGATTATCATGACCATTACCCGCGACGGCGAGATGACCATCCCTCGCGGCAGCGCCCGGCTTTACGCGGGGGATCGGCTGCTGGTCGTCTGCAAGGACACGGCGATCCACGAGCTGGGACAGGTGCTGGGCATCTCCTCGGAGGAGGGGCGAAGGAAGCACGGGTGATCAAGAGTCTAAAAGGGCGTTGCAAAATTTGTTTTTGCAACGCCCTCGGCTTTTCTTCTGTTTAACGATAGATAATATGCTCTCTCGCCGGGCCGGTCGAGACATAGGTGACCGGGTAGCCGATCGCCTTCTCGATGAACTCAATATAACGGCGGCAATTTCGGGGCAGCTTCTCCCACTCGGTGACCCCCATGATATCGCACTTCCAGCCGTCGAGCACCTCGATGACCGGCTTGCAGCGTTCAAGGGTCGGGGTGGCGGGGAAATCGGCGATGACCTTGCCGTCGACCTCGTAGCCGATGACGACCGGAATTCGGTCGAGGTAGCTCAGCACATCGACGAGGGTGAGGGCGACATCGGTCGTGCCCTGCACCATGCAGCCGTAGCGGGTCGCAACCACGTCGAACCAGCCCACCCGGCGGGGGCGTCCGGTGGTCACGCCGTATTCATGACCGGCCTCGCGCAGCAGGTGCGCCTCCTCGCCGTCGAGCTCGCAGACAAAAGCGCCCGCGCCGACGCAGGAGGAATAGGCCTTGACGACGGTGATCACATTCGAGATGGCGCAGGGAGAGATTCCCGCGCCGACCGTGGAAAACCCGGCGAGCGGCGAGGAGGAGGTGGTAAACGGATAGATGCCGTGATCGACGTCGCGCAGCGCGCCGAGCTGTCCCTCCATCAGAACCGTCTTGCCGTCGGCAATCGCTTGGTTGAGGATGCGGGCGGTGTCACGAACCATCGGGCGCAGCCGGTCGACAAAGCCCAGCAGGTGGTCGTAGATCGACTTTGGGTCGAGGGCGGGCTGATGGTAGACCGCGTCAAGGATCAGGCTCTTATATGCACAGGCAGCCGACAGCCGCTCCCAAAGGCGCTCCGGCTCAAAAAGCTCGCAGACCTGAAAACCGATTTTAAGGTACTTGTCCGAGTAGAAGGGGGCAATGCCCGATTTGGTCGAGCCAAAGCTGTTTTTGCCCAGCCGCTCCTCCTCAAGGGTGTCAAACTGCACGTGATAGGGCATCATGACCTGCGCACGATCCGAGACGAGGATCGTCGGGCTGACGCCCCGCTCGAGCAGCGCGTCATATTCGGCGAAGAAGCGATCGAGATCGAGCGCGACGCCCTGGCCGATCACGTTGGTCACATGGTCATAGCAGACGCCGGAGGGCAGCAGATGCAGCGCGAACTTGCCCTTCTCGTTGACGATGGTGTGTCCCGCGTTCGCCCCGCCCTGATAACGAACGACAAAATCCGAATCGGCGGCGAGCATGTCGGTCATTTTGCCCTTGCCCTCGTCGCCCCAGTTGCCGCCTACAATCGCCTTTACCATAAGAAAACCTCCCAATCGGTGAATGAGTAAGGAAATACAGAAAATTCCACCCGGACAGTATAGCACAATTATGCCCGAAAGTATAGAAAATCTTTCAAAAAAAGTGTATGATGGCAGAGAAAAGGAGGCGCGTATGGACTACCGCAACGGCAAACGATATCTGACCATGTCCCAGTACTGTGAGGGACGGTATGGCGGAAGAATCGTTAAAATCCCGCTTTCGTCCGGCTGCTCCTGTCCCAATCGGGACAAAACCCGTGGGACGGGCGGCTGCGCCTTCTGTTGGATGCCCCCGCAGGAAAGCATCGGGTCGCTTTCAGAGCAGTACCAAATCGGGTGCGGGCGGCTTTTGCCCAAATGGCCAAACGCGCGACCGGTCGGATATT
This sequence comes from uncultured Oscillospiraceae bacterium, assembly GCA_964625135.1. GTDB lineage: Bacteria > Bacillota > Clostridia > Oscillospirales > Ruminococcaceae > Yanshouia. Next base: position 7,796 of record CAZVAV010000023.1, read on the forward strand.
TTCAGGATTACTCGAACACCCACCTCCCGGTGCGGCGGCTCGCGGCGCTGCTTTGGGAGGCCGCTTCGCTGCCCGGCATCGCGGGGCTTCGGCTGGCCACCCGCGCCGACTGTGTCGACCGGGAAAAGGCCGCGCTATTGTTCGAGGTTCAACAAAAAACCGGACTGCCGGTTGAAATTGAGCTGGGTCTCCAGACGGTACATGACAAAACCGCCGAGCAACTCAACCGCTGCCACAGCTTTTGTGAATTTGTCGCGGGCTATTCGCTGCTACAGGACGCGGGGCTTTACCTCTGCGTCCACCTCATCAACGGTTTGCCGGGGGAAACCCCCGAAATGATGGTGGAGTCGGCTCGGACGCTCGCGGCGCTTCGCCCCGGCGGGGTCAAGCTGCATATGCTCCATCTGCTGCGGGATACCGCCCTCGCCCGGCGGTATCGAGAGACACCGTTTCCGCTGCTTTCGCGGGAGGAATATGTCGGGATCGTCTGCCGCCAGCTCGAGGAGCTTCCGCCCGAAACGGTGATTGAGCGGCTGACCGGGGACGGCGCGGCCGACGCGCTGCTCGAGCCCGAATGGACGCGCGGCAAGCGGGCGGTGCTCAATTTAATCGACCAACAGCTCGCCCGGCGCAACACCCGGCAGGGGGCGCGGGTCGCGGTATTTTGAGCAATTGCGACTGCGATTGACATAGAGAATGTACCAAAAGGAAAGGAAGAAAGCATATGCAAGAACTGATCAATACCCTCGCCAATCCCCAGAGCACCCCAAATGAGGTGGAGGCCGCCGCCCGCTTTGGCTTTGCGCTTCATCACGTTGGCATCAACTGCCTGACCCCGGAGCGCGGCACCGAAACCGCTCGGGTGCTCTGCGCCCTCTTCGGACTGACCCCGCGCACCGTGCCGGGCGTCGCGACCTTTGCCGACCCGTATGTCGAATGCATGCACAAAAAGGGACGCGGCGAGATGGGGCACATCTGCATCAGCACCACCGATGTGGACGGCGCCATCGAGTATCTGAGCGGCAAGGAAGTTGCCTTCCTCGATGAGACCAAGAAGTTCGACGCCGACGGGCATTGCACCTTCGCTTACATGAAGGGAGAGCTTTCGGGCTTTGCCTTCCATCTGCAACAGCGCTGAAAAAATAGCAAAGAGCCGGATTCGTTCAAGAATCCGGCTCTTTGCTATTTTTGGGAAGCGGG
>CAZVAV010000023.1:9005-11654 GCA_964625135.1 uncultured Oscillospiraceae bacterium
CGTCGAGCCAGTTCGATTCGCTCTCGTGGCGAAGCGGGCGCTCCAGCAGCGCGGCAATGGCCTGCCGCGCGGTGATCTCCCCCTCGATGAGGCGGAAAATCTGCTCGGTGATCGGCATCTCAACGCCGAGCCGCCGCGCCAGCGCGTGGGCGCAGCGGGCGGCGGTAACCCCCTCGACCGTCATGCCGACCTTTTGGATGGCCTCGGCGACGGTGCAGCCCTCCCCGACATACAGCCCGCAGCGGCGGTTGCGCGAGTGCTGCGAGCAGCAGGTGACGATCAGATCGCCCACCCCGGAAAGCCCGGCAAAGGTATCGCCGCGCGCCCCCATCCGGGTGCCGAGCCGGGCAATTTCGGTAAGGCCGCGGGTCATCAGCGCCGCCTTGGTGTTGTCGCCATAGCCCATTCCGTCGACCACGCCGGCGGCAAACGCGATGACGTTTTTCAGCGCACCCCCCAGCTCGACCCCCATCAGGTCGTCATTTGTATAGATGCGGATGTGGGTGTTGACGGTCAGCTCCTGCACCTGCTGGGCGGCGGTGAGCGTTTCACTCGCGGCGACCATCACGGTGGGGACGCCGCGCGAAAGCTCCTCCGCGTGGGAAGGCCCCGAAAGAGCCACGAAGGGATGCTCGGGCAGCTCCCGCCCGACAACCTCGTGCAGCGGCAGCAGCGTTTCGGGCTCCAGTCCCTTCGAGACACAGGCCACCGGACGCCCCGCGGGCAGCACGCCGCGCAGCCGCCTTGCCGCATCCCGGATGCCGGGCGTCGGGGTCGCAAGCAGCGCGGCGTCGCAGAGCGCCGCGCGCTCGAGGGTGTCGACAATCTCGACCGCCTCGGGAATTTTGACACCCCGAAGCAGCCGGACATTTTCCCGCTGCTCGCGAAGCAGCCGGTTTCCCTCGGGCTTCCAGCCCCAGAGCAGCACCGTGTGACCCATGTTGGACAGGGCGACGGCAAGGGCGGTGCCCATGCCGCCTGCCCCCAAAATCATCAGCGTTGCCATAGTGTTCCTCCGGGCGGCTTTTCTGCCGCTGTTTTTTGTCCGCTTTTATTTTTTGTTCTGCTTTTTCCACTCCAGATAGTCGTCATAGCTCATCATCCGGTCGACGCAGCCCTCCTCGGTGATTTCGATCACCCGGTTGGCGACGGTCTGGATGAACTGGTGGTCGTGCGAGGAGAAGAGGATGACCCCCTTAAAGTCGATCAGGCCGTTGTTGACGGCGGTGATTGATTCGAGGTCGAGGTGGTTGGTCGGCTGATCGAGCAGCAGCACGTTCGAGCCGGCGAGCATCATCCGCGAGAGCATGCAGCGCACCTTTTCGCCGCCCGAGAGAACCTTGACCGGCTTATAGACCTCCTCGCCCGAGAAGAGCATCCGCCCCAGAAAGCCGCGCAGAAAGCTCTCGGAATCGTCGGTGGAATACTGCCGCAGCCACTCGAGCAGATTGAGGTCGCAGTCGTTAAAGAAGGCGGTGTTGTCCTTCGGGAAGTAGCTGCGCGAGGTCGAGAGCCCCCATTTGAAGCTCCCCTCGTCCGGCTCCTGCTCCTCGACAAGAATCTGGAAGAGGGCGGTGACCGCCTGCTCGTTTTCACAGAGGATGGCGACCTTGTCCTCCCGACCCAGCCGGAAGGTGACGTTGTTGAGCACCTTGACCCCGTCGACCGTTTTCGAGAGACCCTGAATCTCCAGCGTCTCCTTGCCGATTTCGCGGTCGGGCTTAAAGGCGACCCACGGGTAGCGGCGCGACGAGGCGGGCAGCTCCTCGACGGTCAGCTTATCGAGCAGCTTTTTGCGGCTGGTCGCCTGCTTGGATTTTGACTTGTTGGCAGAGAAGCGTTCGATAAACCGCTGCAAGTCCTTGATCTTGTCCTCGCTTTTGCGGTTCTGATCCTTGAGCATCCGCTGGATGAGCTGCGAGGACTCGTACCAGAAGTCGTAGTTGCCGACGTACATCTTGATTTTGCCGTAATCGACGTCGACAATATGGGTGCAGACGGCGTTGAGAAAGTGTCGGTCATGCGAAACGACGATGACCGTGCCGGGGAAATCGAGCAGAAAATCCTCCAGCCAGTCGATCGAATCGACGTCGAGGTGGTTGGTCGGCTCGTCGAGCAGCACGATCTGCGGCTGGCCGAACAGCGCCTGTGCCAGCAGCACCTTGACCTTTTCGCCGCCCTGCAGCGTGTGCATTTCGGCATAGTGCAGCTCGGCGGACAGTCCGAGCCCCTGCAAAATCTGCGCGGCCTCGGTCTCGGCCTCCCAGCCGTTTAATTCGGCAAACTCGCCCTCCAGCTCGGAGGCGTGCTCGCCGTCCTCGTCGGTGAAGTCCTCCTTGGCATAGAGCACCTCCTTCTCCCGCATAATCTCATAGAGACGGGGGTTGCCCATGAAGACGGTATCCATGACCGAATACTGGTCGTACTGGAAGTGATCCTGCTTTAAGACCGACATCCGCATTTCGGGCGGAATGATGATCTCCCCGCGGGTGCTGTCAAGCTCCCCCGACAGGAGCCGCAGGAAGGTTGACTTGCCCGCGCCGTTCGCGCCGATGACCCCGTAGCAGTTGCCGGGGATGAATTTGAGGTTGACGTTTGTAAAAGGGCTTGCTTCTTTTGCTCCTTTTCCGATATAATAAGTTATTAATG
>CAZVAV010000024.1:0-8638 GCA_964625135.1 uncultured Oscillospiraceae bacterium
GTCAAAATCGGCGGAGAAACGACCCTGACTGTAGAAAAACAGGGTCTGTGGTTCTAAAGAAGAGCGATTTGATCGGAAAGGGCGGAAAACTGCTCAAGCGTCAGCCGCTCGGCGCGCGCGCCCGGGTCGACCCCGGCACGGGTAAAGCATTCGAGCAGGCTCCCCTTCCCGACCCCGAGCGCCGAGCAAAGTGCGTTGAGCGCCGTTTTGCGCCGCTGAGAAAAAGCGCCCCGCACCACCCGGAACATCAGCCGCTCATCGGCCGGACAAACGGGCGGCTCCTTGCGAAGGTCAAGCCGGATCACCGCCGAATCGACCTTCGGCGCGGGCATAAACGAGCCCGCCGAGACCGGAAACAGCACCCTCGGTTCGGCGTAATAGGCAATGGCCGCCGAAATTGCGCCGCATTCCCGCGTGCCCGGCGCGGCGCAGAGCCGAGCGGCCGCCTCCTTCTGCACCATGACGGTAATCGCCTCGACGGGAAGGCGTTCCTCCAGCAGCCGCATCAGGATGGGGGTGGTGATATAATAAGGAAGATTGGCGCAGACCACCACCGGCATTCCGGCGAACCGCTCGGCCAGCAGCGCGGTCAAATCCACCTCCATCACATCGCCCAAGACGATCTCAACATTGTCAAAATCGGCGAGGGTTTCGGCCAGAATCGGGGGCAGCCGGGTGTCCAGCTCGACGCAGACCACCCGGTCGGCCCTTCGAGCCAGCTCGGCGGTCAGCACCCCGATGCCGGGGCCGATCTCCAGCACCCCCACGCCGGAGGCCGCTCCGCCCTCCTCAGCCATCCGGGGGCAGACCGAGGGGTTGACCAAAAAGTTCTGTCCCATTGCCTTGGAAAAGGTAAAGCCATGCCGCTGTAGCAGCTCCCGCAGCCATGCGCGGTCGGTCAATGCCATAATGTGCTCCATTCCGCCGCTTCGCGTCGGCATAAAATCGTGAAAAAGACAGCGCTTGTCGCGTAAAATAATTCCGCCCTCTTGCGTTGGCGGTCAATTTATTTTATGATAGGACTATTCTAAAATACCGCGGAGCATCCCCCCGCGAAAAGGGAGGCATATCTCGATGGACAGACGCGACAAAATCAACTACTACCTCGATATCGCTGAGGTTGTGTCGGAACGCGGCACCTGCCTGCGGCGCAATTTCGGCGCAATCATCGTGAACAATGACCAGATCATCTCAACCGGCTATGTCGGTGCGCCGCGCGGACGGAAAAACTGCTCGGATCTCGGGTTCTGCACACGCGAAAAGCAGAACATCCCACGCGGCGAACGGTATGAGCTTTGCCGCTCGGTTCATGCCGAGGCCAATGCCATCATCCACGCCGCGCGCAGCGACATGCTCGGTGCCACCCTCTATCTGGTCGGGCACGAGATGTCCACCGGCGGCTATGTGCAAAACGCTAACGCCTGTGCCATGTGCAAACGCCAGATCATCAATGCCGGAATCGCCACCGTCATCATCCGCGACACCAAGGAAAGCTTTCGGGTGATCAACGTATACGACCAATGGGTCGGGCAGGATGAATCGCTCGATCTGGTAACCGGCTATTAGCCCTCCCCGAAGCAAACGGCTCGCGTCCGCTATGGGCGCGGGCCGTTTTTCGGCTGCTACTTCTTTTTATAGAACTTGTTCTCGGTGCCTTCCCGCAGCCGCCGCAGATTTTCCCGGTGGTTGCCCAGGATGATGCTGGCCAGCAGAATCCCCAGCAGCAGCGACAGCTCGTCGATCCGCCCCCGCCAGAGCATCGTGCCGAGCAGGAGGAAGGGATAGAGCGCCGCGCCGGTCATCGAGCCCACCGAGACATAGCCGGTGATCAGAATCAGCGGCAGTCCGCAGGCAAAAAGCACCAGCAGAATCACGGGGTGCAGCGCCGCCACCGCGCCGAAGGCGGTGGCAACCCCCTTGCCGCCGCGAAAGCGAAAGTAAAGAGGGTACATGTGCCCGATCGTGGCGGCGATGGCAGCCGCCGAAGCGGCATGCTCCAAAGCCATCCCAAAGACGGAAGCAAGCCAGCGGGCGAGCAGCACCGAGAGGGCTCCCTTGAGGACGTCGCCGAGGAAGGTGGCGAGCCCGGCTCGATAGCCGAAGGTTCGCATCATATTGGTGGTGCCGGCGTTGCCGCTGCCATGGCTTCGGACATCGTCGCCAAAAAACAGCCGGGAGATCAGCACGGCACAGTTGATGCTCCCCAGCAGATAGGCGAGGCCGGAAACCGCCGCCATCGCGCATAGTATCTTCATTGATCCGGATGCTCCTTGCCAAATTTTCTCAGTTCTTGAGGCTCTGCATCGGCGCGGGGATGTAGCCGCCCCGGCGAATCAGCCCCTCGGGGGAGAAGCCGCTGACCGGCATCACCGGGCCGCCGCCGAGCAGGCCGCCAAAGTTGAGCTCATCCCCAACCTTGTAGCCCTCCGCCGGGATGACGCGGACGGCGGTGGTCTTTTGGTTGACCATGCCGATCGCCGCCTCATCGGCGATGATGCCGGAGATGGTTTCGGCGCTCGTATCGCCGGGAAGCATGATCATATCAAGCCCGACCGAGCAGACCGAGGTCATCGCCTCGAGCTTTTCGAGGGTGAGCGCCCCGACTCTGGCCGCGTCCATCATGCCCGCGTCCTCCGAAACCGGGATAAACGCGCCCGAAAGCCCGCCCACGCGGCCGGAGGCCATGACGCCGCCCTTCTTGACCGCGTCGTTTAAGAGCGCGAGACAGGCGGTGGTTCCGGGGCCGCCGCACTTTTCAAGACCCATCTCCTCGAGGATATGCGCGACCGAATCGCCGACCGCCGGGGTGGGCGCGAGCGAAAGGTCGATGATGCCGAACGGCACGCCCAGCCGCTCGGACGCCTCCGCGCCGACGAGCTGCCCCATCCGGGTGATCTTAAACGCGGTCTTTTTGACCACGTCGGCCAGCTGCTGAATCGGCACGTCGCCGCCCGCGCGGCGCAGCGCGGCGCGCACCACGCCGGGGCCCGAAACGCCGACGTTGATGACACAGTCTGGCTCCCCCACGCCATGAAACGCGCCCGCCATAAAGGGATTGTCCTCCGGCGCGTTGCAGAGCACCACCAGCTTGGCGCAGCCGATCGACTGGCGGTCGGCGGTCAGCGCGGCGGTCTCCTTGACAATCTGCCCCATCAGCGCGACCGCGTCCATGTTGATGCCCGCCTTGGTGCTGCCGATGTTGACCGACGAGCAGAGCAGGCCGGTCTCGTTCATCGCGCGCGGAATCGAGCGGATCAGCGCAAGATCTCCCGCCGAAAAGCCCTTTTGCACCAGCGCCGAGTAGCCGCCGATAAAGTTAACCCCGATCGCGTCGGCCGCCCGCTGGAGAACATGGGCATATTTGACCGGATCGCCGCCCGAGACCCCCGCCAGCATGGCGATGGGGGTGACCGCCACCCGCTTGTTGATGATCGGAATGCCGTACTTGCGCTCGATGCTCTCGCCGGTGGAGACCAGATGCTCGGCCAGTCGGGTGATCTTGTCATAGACCTTTTGGCAGGAGCAGTCGATGTCGCTGTCGGCGCAGTCGATGAGCGAAATGCCCATCGTGGTGGTGCGGATGTCCAGACACTCGTCCTGAATCATCTGCACCGTCTCTAAAATCTCGTTGATATTCAGCATGAACGGCTCTCCTTATATCCGGTGCATCGCGTTGAAGATATCCTCGTGCATCACATGCGCGACGAGACCCTGATCGGACACCGTCCGCTGCATCTCATCCGAGAGCACCGCGATATCACAGTCGAGCTTTTCGATATCGGCCAGCATGACCATCGAAAAAATCTCTCCCATTACCGTCTGGGTCACGTCGATGATATTCGCCTGATGCCCGGCGCAAACAGCGGCAGCCTTGGCAAGGATGCCGACCGCGTCGCGTCCGACAATGGTAATCACAGCTTTCATGAAGATCCTCCTAAAATGTTATCGTTTCCAGCTCGCCGAGAAGAATTCCCGGATCGAGATCGGACGGGATCAGAAATGCCGCGCGGTGCAGACTCACATCGGTGAGACGGGCACTGTCCGGCGAGCAGCTGCGCTTAAACTGCCCCGAGACAAAGCGGCGGAGAAACAGCATCAGCTTCTCCTTGATATAGGCGGGCTGATAGACCCCCGCAAAGGCGGCACAGCTATAGTAATAAAGCTTGGACGGGCGAAAGCGGTAGCGGATCAGATGGTAAAGGAAATAGTCGTGTAGCTCATAGGGGCCGACGATTTCCTCGGTCTTCTGGGCGATCTCGCCGTTTTCCTCGGCGGGCAGCAGCTCGGGAGAAACGGGCGTGGCAAGAACGTCGAGCAGATACTCGGCCTCCTCCCCGCCCTGTTCGGCTCGCCGCTCCACAATGAGCCGGATCACCGTTTTCGGGATACAGATGTTGACGTTGTACCCGGCAAGCTGATCGCCGCCAAAGGTGCACCAGCCGAGCGCCGCCTCCGAAAGGTCGCCGGTGCCTAGCACCAGCCCGCCCATCTCGTTGGCCAGATCAAAGAGGATCTGGGTGCGCTCCCGCGCCTGCGCGTTCTCATAGGTCACATCCCGCACAACGGGGTCGTGGCCGATATCCTCAAAGTGCTGGGTGACCGCCGCGCGGATCGAGATATCGGTGCTCTGCACCTTCAACGCCTCCATCAGACCGAGGGCGTTGAAATAGGTGCGGTCGCTGGTGCCAAAGCCCGGCATGGTCACGCCGATCAGGTTTTCTCGCGGCAGCGAAAGGGCGTCGAGCGCGGCAACCCCGACCAGCAGCGCGAGGGTGGAATCGAGCCCACCCGAAAGGCCGAGCACAATCCGCCGAAGCTTTGCATTCTCCATCCGGTCACAGAGCGAGCGCACCTGCAAGGAAAACAGCTCGTCGAGGTAACGGGTTCGCTGCTCCCCCGCAGACGGCAGGAACGGATCGGTCGGCAGCGGACGCAGCAGCCCGCGCTTCTCCCCCTCGGTCTCAGCCGAAAAGAAGGCGGGTCGGTAATCGGAAAAGGTCTTCTGGGAATGGACGACATCGGCATCGAGGTCGCAAAGCAGCGAAAAGCCCTCCCGCCCGGCAATCTGACAGGCAAGCGGCTCGCCGCATTCATAGATCGCCGCAAAGCCCCGGTAGAGGTCGGGTGAGGAGCTGTCCCCCACCCCGCCGTTTACCAGCGCCACGGCGCAGCCGAGCGAGCGAGAAACCAGCCGTGCGGTATCAAGCGCCCGCTCGGTCGAACCGGCGGTTACCGGCGCGGCGCCCGGCGCCAGCAGCAGATCAAAGCCGGTTGGTTGCAGCGCCACCGCGCGGGAAAGCAGACGCTCGGGGTTTCCCGGACAGATCGCAAAGCGCAGGTCGCCGCAGGAGAATATCGTATCGGGCGGCAGAAAGCGCTCGGAGTAAACCGAACGAAGTCCGTGGGGCGGATCGTGATCCGGCAGAAGGCCGATCAGCTCGCCCCTGTGCAGCACCGCCACCGCCGAAACCGCCCCGCCGCACTCGGCAAGGGGAAGTCCGGCCACCAGAAAGCAGGAGAGCTCAGCCGAAAGCGAGCACAGCCGGTCAAGCTGGTCGGAGGCTGCGTCAAGCAGTGCCCCCGAAGAAAACAGGTCGCCGCAGCAGGGGGAGGAAACCGCGCAGGTCGGCAGCAAAATCAGGTCGGGCGCGGATGCCGCCGCCTCGACCAAAAGCGCCTCGATCTGCTCGCCGCAGGCGGACGGATCGCAGGGCTTGACCCTGTTGCAGACAGTCATGATGCGAAGAATTGAATTCATATGTGCTCCTCTAAGCGCCGAGGCTTTCACCGATCAGAACCACAACACCGCGGGTTCCGACGGTCGGGCGCATGTGAATGGTCATAGCGGAGCAGATGCGCTCGGGGCTGTTGCAATCGATGCAGCGTCCAAGTGTGGCGCAAGGGGTCTTGCGGTTCAAGCGCTTGGCGTTGAGAGGCGCCGAAACCTGACGCGCGTGCTCGATGGCACCCTCAAGCGTGGGGGCCAGCTTGTTGATCCCACAGACAAAATAGACCGTCTTTGCGCCATAGAGCGAAGCTGACAGCCGGTTTCCGGTTCCGTCAATGTTGACCAGCTCACCCGTTTCGGAAACACCGTTGGCCGAGGTGACGTAGGTGGTAAACTCGGCAAAATGCTCCTTATCCGAAGGCGTTTTCCAGTGCCAGTACACCTGATTCCGCTCAGAAAGCAGCGCATAAAGATCGAGCTCTTGAATCGTCAGAGAACCGCCAAAGCCCACCGTCTCGCCCTTGATTTCTCCGGCAAGATACTGCTTCGCCTCTTCGGCGGTGTTAAAATAGACCGCCTCAAAGCGGTGCTTTGTAAGCGCGTCCAGGGTCTTCTTGCAATCCATAGGAAACCCTCCTGTCCAAACCGATCGCGACAGATCGTTTCGATGATGATCGTCTTATTCTCGCATAGATGGCGTCTAAAATCAATCGATTTCTTGAAATCGGGAGAAAATTTGTGCTACAATGGCGGCGTGATACGGGCAGACGTTGCTCGAGCGACAAAATTTTCCAAGGGAGGAAGCACAATGCCTCAGCTTTTTGATCATCACACCCATTCGGTGCGGTCGTTTGATGGGAATCACCCGGTTTTTGCGCTGGCCAAGCAAGCCGTTGAACGGGGCGTCTCGATTTTGGCCGTCACCGACCACTGCGACCTCGGCCTGCAATGCACCGCCGATTGGGAGGAGCGGCTCGCCGGCTCAATCCGAGAGATTGCGGAAGCACGCAAGGATTTTGGCGGACGGCTCACCCTCCTGACCGGCATCGAGCTTGGACAGCCGCTGCACGACCTCGCCCGTGCCGAGCGGATTCTTTCCGAAAACCGCTTTGATCTGGTGCTGTGCTCGCTGCACAATCTGCGGGAAACCGAGGATTTTTATTTTTTTCAGGATGACCGCTCTCGGTACGCCCCGCTGCTCGAGCGGTATTTCTCCGAGCTGCTCGAGATGACCCGCTGGGGCAATTTTGATGTGCTCTCCCATATCACCTACCCCTACCGCTATCTTGGATATCAGGACACCTCGCCGATTTCCTCGTTTGAGGAAATCCTCCGGGAGCTCTTCACGCTGCTTGCCCAAAACGGAAAGGCGCTTGAGATCAACACCTCGGGGCTGTACCGCTCACCCGACGGACGGACGATGCCCGAGCTTTGGGAGCTTCGGCTTTTTCGGGAATGCGGCGGAGAGCTGGTAACGTTAGGCTCGGACGCTCACCGTGCGGAACATGTTGGCGGGGGCATTGATGCCGGACTTGCGTTACTTCGCGCGGCGGGCTTTCGCTATCAGGCCACCTTTGCAAACCGCCAAAGCGCCCTGCACCCCATTTGATCAGAAGGGAATGATAGTAAATGAATCTCAACGAAGCCGCAGCGGTTGGCGTCATCGGCGGAGCTGACGGCCCCACCGCCATCTTCATCACCTCCCACCTGTCGCCCGGTCTGCTGCTGTGCGGGGCGTTGGCTCTGCTCGCTGTCGGCGGGCTGCTTGCGTTTTGGTTTTATCGCCGCTGACCCAGGCGATTAAAAGAGGAACCGGGAGTCCGCTGCCGCGAGCTCCCGGTTCCTCTTTGTAATTTTTTAGCGCTTTTTGGCTGCCTCGAGGCCAAGCTCGGAGGCGCAGTGGACACAAACATTCTTACCCTTGTACAGGGTCATCTGGTCGGTTTCCCCACAGAAGACACAGCAGGGCTCGTACTTTTTCAGTACAATGGTGCTCTGATCCACATAGATCTCAAGGGCGTCCCTCTCCGAGATCCCCAGGGTTTTTCTCAGCTCGATTGGCAGAACAATACGGCCAAGATCATCAATCTTCCTCACAATTCCAGTTGCTTTCATAGCGTTCCCTTTTCCTCTCTCTCATGTTCTCTCCATGTGTCCCCAAAGTCAGGGACAAAGCCCAATGCTTATCAACAAGTATAACGGATAGAATTCGCTTTGTAAAGAAAAATATTGTTAAATTTTGTAAATGTTTTTCCTATTTGAAAGAAATATTAACACCAAGTACGAATTTCGTCAGGTATTTTTCCCTTTTTCTTCTCATACTGTAGCATTAAGGGGGCGAGTTTGTTATGATGACCATCCTGTTCTGCGCCATGATCCTCTCGGGAATCCTTCTCGGCGGGTTGACCGGGCGGATGCCGCAGGTATCTCAGGCCGCCATAGAGCAGGCCGGTGAGGCAGTGCGCCTCACCCTTTCGCTGCTGGGCAACTTCTGCCTCTGGGGCGGGATGATGCGGATTGCGGAGCAATCCGGCCTGACCCGGGCCGCCGCGCGATGCGCGGCTCCGCTGACCCGCAGGCTGTTTCGCGGAATCGACCCCAAGGGCCCGGCGATGCGGGCGATCACCATGAACCTGACCGCCAATCTGCTGGGGCTGGGCAACGCGGCCACCCCATTGGGCATCGCCGCCATGAAGGAGCTGAAAAAGGAAGAGCGGGCGGGTGCTATCGCCACCGACAACATGGCTCTCTTTGTTGTAATGAATACCGCCTCCCTGCAGCTGATCCCAACCACCACCGCCATGCTGCGCAGCGCGGCCGGCTGCGAACACCCGCTTGATATCCTCCCAAGTGTCTGGATCGCGTCGGCCGTTTCGGTGGTCTGCGGCATTGCCGCCGCGCGCCTTCTTT
>CAZVAV010000024.1:8648-11401 GCA_964625135.1 uncultured Oscillospiraceae bacterium
GGATTCATGTTTTCGACTGCTTTGTCGAGGGGGCGCGGGAGGGAATCGGTGTCGCGTGCGACATCCTGCCCTCTCTGGTGGCGCTGATTCTTTCGATCGGCATCTTTCGCGCTTCGGGCGCGCTTGACCTGTTGACCACGGCGGTCGCACCCCTCTCGGGGCTGCTGCTGATTCCCAAGGAGGTGGTTCCGCTCGCACTGCTCCGCCCGATCTCGGGCAGCGGCGCGCTGGTTATTTTTAACGACCTTCTCGCCCGCTTTGGGCCCGACAGCCTGATCGGAAGAATCGCCTCGGTGATGGAGGGCTCGACCGAAACCACCTTTTACACCATCGCGGTCTACTACGGTGCCGCCTCCATCCGGCGTACCCGCCACACCCTGCCCGCCGCGCTGATTGCCGACCTGACCGGATTTTTGATGAGCGCCCTCACCGTAAGATGGCTGTTTTACTCTTAACAATTATGATTTTACTGTTTGAATAAATTTCTTATGCTGAGAGGTACCTCGCTGCCAGAGCAGCGAAATACTCCGTTAGGCTCAATGTGCATAAAAGTACAGGGCAGCAGCATCCGCTTCTTGAGCCAATGCCACTGCCCTACCGATAAAATGTCCTTCTTGACATCTTGCCCCGCTATGTTATAATGAAGATATAAAAGGCGCTGTCGACAGACGGTTAGCCCAAAATCATGTAGTTACAAAAATAACCGCACGAGTTGGTAGCTGGGCGGTTATTTTTGTTTGCTCAAAAGAGCAATTACGCCGATGATAACCATGCAAAAAGCAAAAAGCCCTTCATAAGTAACCATCCGCACCACCCCTTTCAAAGGGAGTGACTAACCGCCTAAAAGCCGCATCTACGACAGCGCCGCTATGAGCTTATCATAACGGCGCTGTTTTTGTAAATTTTTTCATTTTGCTGCTTCCCGACCCCCTATCGCGGCGTCGCTCTGCTCGTAGGCCGCACAGCGGCAAAATGCCCTGTTTGACCGCTCCGGAAATTTTCCTTCCAGCATCTCTCCTTTTTGCCAAAAAACCATCAGCAATAAAACGCCGGTGGCTGGGCACTGATTCTCTGAGCGTGCAAGGCAGCACGTTCATGGGGTTCCTCCGAACGCCGGGAGGAGAGACCGACGACCCGGGGCCCCCATCCTGACAGTATGGCGCGAGACGCATTCGGCGTCTCATGACAAAACCACCGCCACGCCATTTGATCTTTCAGGAGGAAAATTCGGACCATGAACATGAAAAGAATTCTTTCGCTCGGCCTTGCTTGCGCAATGGTTACGAGCATGGGCGCCATTGCTTCTGCCAAGAAGGATGATGACACCCTTTATCCCGTCGGCGCCATCGGCACCAACGCCTTTGCATATGATGACGATGTTTCGGCTGTCGACATGTCCAAGCCCCTCGATATGGTTGCTTATGGCAAGACCCTCTACTTCCCGCTGCTGAACAACGTGACCAACGAGGACGCCAACCAGTCGATTGCCGCCGCCGAAGCGCTACTTGCCGAAAAGCTTGCCGCTTACGAGCTGGCCGTCACCAAGCACGGCGAAGCGGTCACCAATGCCGCCGATAAGGCCGCTGCCGCTCAGGCTGCCCGCACGCTGCTTGAGAAGGCCACCGCCGTGAAGACTGCCGCCGAGCTCTGGAACAACACCGTTCTGGACAGTGGCGACGCCACCCAGGCGAAGAACGACTATATTGCGGCTCTGGCTGCTTATGATTCCGAAGCCGTTCCGGCCGAAACCGCCGCTGAGGCGCTCACCGCCGCCGAGGCGCTGGTTGGCGAGAACACCCTTGCCTCCCAGAGTGCCAACGCACAGGAGACTGCCGCCAACGAGCTGGTGATCGCCCGCAACGAGGCGATGCTCACCGCTGAGACCGCCCGCAACGAGGCTCAGAAGGCCCTCAACGACCTGAAGGCCGCTGCCTTTGGCTACGTCCACGAGTCGGACGCGGTTAACGGCATCAAGATCAAGCAGAAGTGGGAGATGGGCGGCAAGTTCGTCGACAACGTCGAAATTGCCAAGAAGAAGGTCACCGGCATCACCACCGAGCAGAAGTACCTCTACTTTGTAGCGGTTTCTCTCAAGGAGAACAACACCATGACCGCCAACGACCTGACCGGCACCATCCAGCTGCGCAAGAGCGGCAGCTTCGACTACGACGAGATGGAGCTTGACGTCAATGTTGAGCTTTCCTACCCCCATGCGACCGAGCCCGTCATCACCGAGGATCCCCAGATCTTCAAGGAGGGCGAGGGCTTTGTCGGTGAGGACGACGAGGAGTTTACCTTTGAGGCGGATTCCGACAGCTACTTCACCGTCAACACCATCGGCCAGAGCAAGCTGCTGATCGCCGTGACCAGCGACTTTGACGCCGAGATCGCCGACCTCTACCCCAATGCCAACATGGACTTCTTCTACGGCAACGGCGCTACCTTCAACAAGACCGGTACCCTCTATCTCGCGGCTGACGAGGACACCTTCCTCTACAAGGTCAACGAGAAGGGCAACCTGGAGAAGGCCAATGCCGAGTACGACGAGTACGAAGAGGCGTTTGCCATCCGCACCAAGACCCTTGGCAAGTACGTCATCTCTGACGTCGAGCTCAAGCTGGTCGAGAAGCCCTCGGATGACAGCAACAGCAACAATAACAACGGCGGCAACGTAACCGTCGTTCCCAACCCCGGCACCGGCGCGGTTGCCTAAGGCATTCGCCTGCTTCCAGAGAAGGTGGGGCGGACAGCAG
>CAZVAV010000025.1:0-11300 GCA_964625135.1 uncultured Oscillospiraceae bacterium
CGTGCTGCGGCTGTGACCGGCCACGGCTTCTCCGCGACACAGCACAGGCTTTGGTCGCCTTGGTGATATCCGCACCGGTCATCCACTCGCTTCAAATGATCGATATCGATAAAGAAAAGCACTCCGAACCGAATTCTAATCGAAGCAAAAAAACGATGGTAAATTTTATATTCTTTGGTCAATTCGCTCGATATCAACCGTTCCGAACTGATGGCTGATTTCCTGTGCCACCTCGATAAAACGCTGGGCAGCCAAGGAAAGGGAACGGTTCTTTTGATAGGAGACAACATACCTGCGGCTTGCGTCGGGATCGTCGAGCAGGTAATATACCGCCCGGTGCTCAGGCAGGCAGGTGCTTCTTACCGCCATGGGCAGAAACCCTACCCCAAGACCCTTTGCGATAAAGGTATTGATCAGCTCGCTGTTTCCGCTTTCAAAGACCACCTGCGGGATAAAGCCCGCCTTGGCACAAAGCGCGTAGCCGATGTCATGCAGCCGCTGCCCCGCCTTGATCATTAAAAAATTGTCATCCTTAAACAGAGACAGCGAAATGGTGTGCAGGTGCAGACCGTCCTGCGGATAGCGCCGATTGATCGGGTGGTTTGGCGGGACGGCAAAGAGAAGCGGCTCGGTGAAAAGGTATTGCTGCTCCTGCTTTTTTGAGCTGCTGGGCGTCGAAAAGAAGGCCAGATCAATGATGCCGTCCTCTAAAAGCTGCTCCAGCTTAGAGGAGGTGTCCTCCACGACATGAACCTTAATCTCGGGATAGCGGTTGATGAAGGTCGGCATAATGTGCGAAAAATAGTATTTTCCATAAAGGTGCGAAATTCCGACCGTAATTCGCCCGGTGTGCAGGTTCAGGATGTCCGACATTTTAACATGAATTCGCTCTGAGATGCGCAGCATACTTTCCCCTTCCTCGGCCAGAATTTTACCGGCCTCGGTCGGGATGATCGCCCCCTTGTTGCGGTGAAGCAGCTTCTGCCCGAACTCCTCCTCCAATCGGGAAACAGCCTGACTGAGCGCGGGCTGGCTGACATACAGCGTTTGCGCCGCCTTGGAAAAGGACTGCTGCCGGATGATTTCCGTAAAATACCCGATATCTCTCAACAGCAAAAACATCACCCCCATCATAAGCATCTCTTATACTCGTATTGTATCTAATTATTTTACTTTTGACAACAAGACAATCTATAATAAGGGCACAAGTTCAAGCGCAGTTTTCGTGTTGTGCCCTGTCAATAAAATCAGGAGGATGAGTGAGAATGAAATTTACAAAAGCGCTTGCAGCAATCGCTGCGGTAACCCTGCTCATGTCCGGCTGCGGCGGCGCAGCCTCTTCCGCGGTCTCTTCCACGGCTCCCAGCGGTGCGGCTCCTGCCGGAAGCTCGGCTGCCAGCAGCGCGGCGGCGCCCAAATACCCCACCAAGCCGATGGAATTTATCGCACCGGCCGGCGCTGGCGGCGGGTGGGACACCACCATCCGGGCGGTCGCCAAGGTACTAAAGGACGAAAAGCTCGTCCCGGTCGCGATGCCCGTCACCAACAAGCCCGGCGGCGGCGGCTCGGTCAACCTGGCCTACATGGATGAGAAGAAGGACAGCGACACGCTCATTTCGGTCTACTCCCCGCCCCTGCTTCTGAACAATCTTAACGGAACCACCCCGCTCAACTACAAGGAGAACACCACCCCGCTCGCGGCGCTGATCACCGACTACGGCTGCTTCCTGGTATCGAAGAACTCCCCCTACCAGAGCATCAACGATGTGATGGACGCGCTGAAGGCCGACATCAAGAGCGTTAAGCTCGGCGGCGCTTCCTCCGCAGGCTCGATGGATCACCTGCAATTTTTGAAGATTGCGAAGGCCGCGGGGGTAACGAATCCCGAGGATATCGACTATGTCAGCTTCCAGGACGGCTCCGCCACCGCGATGCTGCTCGGCGGACACTTTGACGTTTTGACCTCGGGCATCGCGGACAGCGTGGGCCTTGTGGAAAGCGGCGACCTGCGAGTTCTCGCCATCACCGCCCCCGAGCGGGTCGGCAGCGGCGTGATCGGCGAGATGCCCACCTGCATCGAGCAGGGCATCGACGCCACCTTCTTTAACTGGAGAGGGCTGTTCGGAACCGCCGGTATGCCGGATTATGCCAAGGAATATTGGGTCGACACCCTCACCAAGATGGTCGCGACCGACGCCTGGAAGGCCGAATGTGACAAATACGGCTGGGATCAGCAGTTCCTCACCGGCGACGAGTTCATGAAATTCCTCGACGAAAACAACGAGGAGTACAAGACCCTTCTGGATTCTGTCGGCATGCTGAAGCTCAAATAATCCATTTACGCTGCGAATATCCGGGTAACAGATGGACGAAGCCTGCGTTATTTTACAGGCTTCGTCCATTGATATCAGGGACGAAACGCAGGTTACCGCTGATAGAAGGAGAGTATCGTATGTTCATGGATTTCAATGTCATCGTTGGAATCGGCACGCTGCTGTTTGGAGCCGTTTATACCGCCGCCGCGTTTGCGACCGAGCGGGCAACCATTGGCAATCCGATCGAGCCGATTCTGTTCCCCATGATGCTGGGGATCGGAATGATTCTCTGCGGCCTTGTCATGATACAGACCGCCGTCGCAAAGATTAAAAGCGACCCCGCGGCCCTCGTGCCCTTTCATCTGGAGCGCGACGCCGCCGGTAAAATTCCGCGCGACCGCAAGCTGATTGTCGCAACCTGTCTGGCGGGCATCGCTTACGCGGTGCTGTTTGAGCCGCTCGGCTATGTAATCGCAACCGTGCTGTTTCTGGGCTTTATGCTATTTCTGTTCCGAGGGGCTTCCCACTGGAAAAGCAACATCCTGATCGCGGTGCTGTTTTCGCTGTGCGTCTACCTCCTCTTCACCAAGCTGCTCACCATCCCGCTTCCGATGATGCCCGGCGATATTTTCTAAGGAAAGGAGCTTTTCCCAATGGATGCAATTTTTCAAAATCTGGCACTGGGCTTTTCGGTTGCCTTTCAGCCCATCAACATCATGTGGGTTACCCTCGGTGGCGTACTCGGAACGATCATCGGCATGCTGCCCGGCCTTGGCCCCGCGACCGGTGTGGCGGTGCTGCTGCCCTTGACCTATGCGATGGGCCCCGAGGGCGCCCTGATCACCATGTGCGGCGTCTACTACGGCGCGATGTTCGGCGGCTCCCGAAGCTCAATTCTGATCAATACCCCCGGCGACGGCGCTGCGATTGCCGCGACCTTTGACGGCTACCCAATGGCGCAGAACGGCAAGGCCGAGTCGGCGCTGGCCATGTCGGCAATCGCGTCCTTCATCGGCGGAACAATCTCAGTCATATTTTTCATCTTTCTCGCGGTTCCCGTATCGAGGTTTGCGCTGAAGTTCGGCCCCGCGCAGTATTTTATGCTGATGCTCGCCGCTCTCTCGATGACCGCCTCGATGAACAAGGGCAACGCCGCAAAGGGCTTTGCTTCGATGTTCTTCGGCCTGATGATCTCCACCGTGGGTCTCGACGCACAGTCGGGTGTTCCGCGCTTTACCTTCGGAAACGTCCATCTCCAGTCCGGCATCGACTTCCTCATTGTCATTATCGCGTTTTACGCCCTGGGCGAGGTATTCAAGAGCTTTAAGGACATCGAGGAAAACAAAAAGAAGATGCAGACCAAATTCGGGCGAATCTGGGTCACCAAGGAGGAGTGGAGGCGCTGCCTGATGCCCATCCTGCGGTGCACCCCCATCGGCTTTATCATTGGCGCACTGCCCGGCGCGGGCGGCACGATGGCCTCGCTGATTGCCTATAACAACGAAAAGCAGATTTCCAAAAACCCGGACGCGTTCGGCAAGGGCGAAATCGTCGGCCTCGCCGCCCCCGAGGCGGCAAACAACGCGGCTTCGGTCGGCGCGCTGATTCCCATGCTCACCCTCGGGGTTCCCGGCTCGGGTACCACGGCGGTTATGATGGGCGCGTTGCTGATGCTCGGCCTACAGCCCGGCCCGCTGCTCTTTACCAACCACCCGCAGCTGGCGTGGGGGCTGATCGCCTCGATGGTGATCGGCAACGTCATCATCGCAATTGTCAACATTCCGATGGCCGGCGCGCTGGTTCGGGTGCTCGCGGTTCCTCCGAAGATCCTCTACCCGATCATCCTCGCGCTTGCGTTTATCGGCGCCTACGCGATTTCCAACTCGACCGTCGACTTCTATCTGCTGATTCTGTTCGCGGTCATCGGCTATGCCTTTTCCAAGGCGAGCATTCCCACCGCGCCGATGATTTTGGCCGCCATTGTGGGCAACACGATGGAGGTGTCGTTCCGGCAGGCTCTGCTGCTCTCAAACGGCTCCTACGCGGTGTTCTTTAACAACTCCATCAATCTCGTGCTGACCGTCGTCATCATTGCCTGCATTGTGCTCCCCATGGTGCGCAAGCAGAAGGCTAAGGAAACCGCATAACATCGATCCTCCTCTCTCCCATAAACGTGCCTTTTGTGACGTGGCGGAGCAAGCACTTTTCTCCGCCACGGACACAAAGGGGCAAAACAGCATATTCCGATTCTGCACAAATGCAAGAGGTGACCAAATTGAAGATAGTAAAGACAGCAATGGCCGGCACCCTGGAATCGAGCGACGCGATGGTGACCGTCGAGCCGAGCGACCGGGGAATTGTCGTCGAGATAAAAAGCAGCGTCATCAATCAGTTCGGCAGGCAGATCAAGTCGACCGCACTGGAAACGCTGCAAAATCTCGGGGTCAGCGACGCCATCCTGACCATCGTCGATCAGGGCGCACTCGACTGCACCCTGCGGGCGCGCATCGAATGCGCCGTCCATCGCTCCAACGACATCGTTGACAGGATTTCCTGGGGAGGCGCGGTAAAATGAATCATCCCAATAAAAACCGGCTGCGCCGCACGATGATGTTTCTCAGCGCACAGCGTCCGTCGCTGATCAAGGACGCCTATCTCTACCGGCCAGACAGCGTGATGTTCGACCTTGAGGACGCTGTCGCCGAAAATCAGAAGGACGCGGCGAGATACTCGCTTTACCACACCCTCAAAACGATCGATTACCACGGCGTCGAGCGGATCGTCCGGATGAACGCGCTCGATACTCCGCACTGGCAGGAGGATATCCGGGTCTGCGTCGCGGGCGGAGCCGACGGGATTCGGATCGCGAAATGCGAAAGCGCCAAGGATGTCAAAACCGTCGACCAGCACGTGACCGCCGCCGAACAGGAGTTTGGCAGGCCGATCGGCAGCACGCTGCTGATTGCCGCGCTCGAAAGCCCCCGCGGCGTGATCAACGCACTGGAAATCTGCGAGGCGTCCGAACGGCTTTTCGGCGTTGCGATTTCCGGCGGAGATTTCAGAAAATGTATGCAGACCACCTACTACCGCGACGGCGTTGAGATGCTTGCCGCGCGGGGAAACATCCTGCTGGCCGCCCGGGCGGCGGGGGTGCAGTGCTTTGACACCGTCTTTACCGATCTCGACGACTGGGACGGCTTCCGCGCCGAGGTGGAGCAGAACAAAAAGATGGGCTTTGACGGAAAATCGATCATCAGCCCCAAGCAAATTGCAATTGTCCACGAAATTTTCACCCCGAGCGAGAAGGAAATCCGCAATGCGGAAAAAATCGTCCGCGCCATCCGGGAAAACGCCGATCAGGGCGTTGGTGTGTTCACCATTGACGGAAAAATGCTTGACATCGCTTTTGTACCGGGTGCCCAGAGGGTCATCGCGCTCGCAAAGGCATCGGGCGTCTATCAGGGGGAGCTGTAGCGCACCGCCGGATGCGGTTTAGTTTTGTGCCGAAAGCGGCAGAATGGAGCGTTAGAATGAGAAACTCGGTTGGAAGAGAAATCCCCGACGAGCTTTTGACAGACCAAAGGGAGGTCTTTCAGGGCTGCGGCTATCGGGATGGTTTTACATATAAGAAAGCAGCGCCGCGCGTTCGGGGCTATGAAACGCCAAGGGAGACCAAGGTTGTCGCCTCGATCGCGGACGCGCTCGTCAAATGCGGGATGAGGGACGGCATGACCGTTTCCTTCCACCACCATTTCCGGGACGGCGACTATGTGGCCAACATGGTCATGAAGCAGATTGTCGAGATGGGCTTTCGCGACATCACCATCGCGGCCTCCTCGATGGGAAGCGCCCATGATCCGATCAGCGAATACATTGAGCAGGGCATCGTCACCGGCATTCAAAGCAGCGGCATCCGGGGCAGAATCGGCGAGGTCATCTCGCAGGGCAAGCTGAAAACCCCCGCGGTGATCCGCACCCACGGTGGCCGGGTAAGAGCCATTGAATCGGGCGAGGTGCATATCGATATCGCGTTTATCGGCGCGCCCACCTCCGACGAATACGGCAACGCGCGCGGCAAGGGCGGAAAATCCGACTGCGGCGTGCTCTCCTATTCGGTGGTGGATGCAAGATATGCCGATCGGGTGGTGGTCATCACCGACACGCTGGTCGATTTCCCGAACTGCCCCGCTTCGATTCAGGGCATCGATGTCGATTATGTTGTTCTGGTGGACGAGATCGGCAACCCCAAAAAAATTGCCAGCGCGGCGGCTCGTATCACGCAAAATCCCCGCGAGCTGATGATGGCCGAGCGCTGCACTCAGGTCATGGCGGCCACGCCGTATTTTAAGGACGGCTTTTCCTACCAGACCGGGGTGGGAGGGCCTTCCATCGCAACCATCCTGTTTCTGAAAAAGCTGATGCAGCAGCGCAGCATTAAAATGAAGTGGGTGGTGGGCGGCATCTCGACCCCGATGGTCGAGCTGCTGCAGGAGGGCTACATCGACACCATCGTCGACACGCAGGACTTCGACACCGGCGCGATTGCCTCGGTGGGGACGGGGCGGCATTTTGAAATTTCCACCTCGGAATATGCCAACCCGATGAACAAGGGCGCATTTATCAACAAGCTCGACTTTGTCATCCTCGCCGCGCTGGAAATCGACGTCAACTTTCATGTCAATGTCGTCACCGGCTCGGACGGTGTGCTGCGCGGCGCACCCGGCGGCCACCCCGATACCTCGGCCAGCAGCAAATGCTGCATCATCGTCGCGCCGCTGGTGCGTGGGCGGATGCCCACCGTCTGCGACCGGGTGGTTACCGTGACCACCCCCGGCGAGGCCGTCGATGTTCTGGTGACCGATTACGGCATCGCCGTCAACCCCAGACGCGCCGACCTGCTTGAGGCGCTGCACGCATCGGGCGTGGAGACGACGACCATCGAGGCGCTGCGGGACATCGCCTACGGCATCACCGGGCGACCCGAGCAGATCGAGTTTGACGAGCGAGTCGTTGCGATCATTGAGGCGCGGGACGGCACGATCATCGACGTCGTTCGCCAGATCAAGCCCTATGCCCTCTGAGCGGTTTCACACAGAGCTTTGTCATCCTCCCTATTCCGACGAAAGGAGGGCTTCTTCGATGTCCGGGTACAGGATCACGGGGGTCTCCCCGTCCGATCTCCCCGTCAACCGGCAGATCGACGCGCTGTTGCGGCAGGAGGGAATTCGGCGGGATAAAAGCCTCGATTACACCTGCGCCGTAACCGACGATCGACTCAACGTGGTTGCGACGGGCAGCTGCTTTGGCAACACACTGCGCTGCCTTGCGGTAGCCGGCGCCTGTCAGGGCGAGGGCTTGCTAAACCTCGTCGCGACCCACCTGATTGAAAAGCAGCAGCAGCGGGGCAATTTTCACCTGTTCCTCTACACCAAGGGCAGCACCGCCAAGTTTTTCAGGGATCTCGGCTTTTACGAAATCGCGCAAATTGACCAAGAGCTGGTTTTTATGGAAAACCGACGAACCGGCTTCGCCGACTACCTCAAGCGGCTTTCCCCCTGCGGGAACGACCGCCCCTGTGCCGCGATTGTGTTAAACGCCAACCCCTTTACGCTCGGGCATCTCTACCTCGTCGAAACGGCGGCAAGGGAAAACGAGCTGGTGCACCTGTTCATGGTCAGCGAGGACGCAAGCCTGATTCCCTACCCGGTGCGTAAACAGCTCATTTTGGAGGGAACCGCGCATTTGGAGAACCTGCGCTATCACGATACCGGCCCCTACCTGATCAGCAGCGCCACCTTTCCCAGCTATTTTCAGCGGGACGAGCAAGCGGTCATCCGGGGGCAGGCGCGTCTCGATGCCGCGCTGTTTGTGCGGATCGCCAAGGCGCTTTGCATCCGGAAACGATACCTGGGCGAGGAGCCCGCCAGTCTGGTGACCGGCATCTACAACGAGATTCTCAAAGCCGACCTAGGAGGCGCGGACATCGACTGCGTCGTTCTCAAGCGCCGACAGCTTTCGGGCGAGCCGATCAGCGCCTCAACCGCGAGACAAGCGCTCAAGGACGGGGATTGGACGCTGTTTCGCCGGCTCGTTCCCGATTCCACCTATCGCTATTTTACAAGCGACCGCGCCGCCGAAAGCCTTGCGCGAATCCGGCGGGCGGAGCAGGTTGTGCATTATTAAAACGCAAGCACCGGAATAATTGAGCCTTGCGCAACGCAAAAAAGCGGCGCACCGTTTGAGGTGACCTCAATCGTTATGCAGAATCACTGCCTGATTGGGGGTCACATCAATTGCGGTGCGCCGCTTTTTATCATCTTATTTTTCCGCCTTACAAAGTAAAGCCGATCTTCTTATAAACCTTGTCGCGGGTGCGCTTGGAAAGCCGCATCGCCTGCTCCAGACCCTCTGCGCAGCAGGCGTCTAGGTAGGCGCGATCCTGAATCAGCGCGTCGAACCGTTCGCGAACCGGGGCGAGCGTATCGGCGACCGTCTCGCCGACCGCAACCTTAAAGTCGCCGTAGCCCTTGCCCTCAAACTCCCGGACAATCTCCTCGTCGGTCTTGCCGGTAAAGGCGGCGTAGATGGTCATGAGGTTGCCAATCCCCTCCTTGCCCTCGGCGCGGTAGATGCCGCTGCCCGAATCGGTGACGGCGCTCTTGAACTTCTTGATCACCGTGTCCCGGGGATCGAGCACCGCGACATAGCTCTTGGGGTTGGGGTCGGACTTGGACATCTTTTTGGTCGGGTCGGTCAGCGACATGACCTTGGCTCCCGCCTTGGGGAAGAGGCATTCCGGCACGGTAAAGACGTTTCCCATCACCCCGTTGACCCGCTGCGCGATGTCGCGGGTCAGCTCGACATGCTGCTTCTGGTCGATGCCCACCGGCACTAAATCGGCCTGATAGAGCAGAATATCGGCGGCCATCAGCGCCGGGTAGGTAAACAGCCCGGCGTTGACGTTGTCGGCGTAGCGGGCGGATTTGTCCTTAAACTGGGTCATCCGCGAGAGCTCGCCAAACTGGGTGTAGCAGTTAAGCGCCCACATCAGCTCGGCATGATGGGGGTTCTGGCTCTGGACAAAGACGATGCTCCGCTTGGGGTCGACCCCGCAGGCCAGCAGCATGGCGTAGCCCTCGAGGGTGTTTTTGCGCAGGGCGGCGGGCTCCTGCCGCACGGTGGTGGCGTGCAGGTTGGCAATCATAAAGACGCAGTGATAAAGCTCCTGAATCTCCGCCCAGTTCTTCACCGCGCCGAGGTAGTTGCCGATGGTAATCAGTCCCGAGGGCTGGATGCCGGACAGAACCGTCTTTTTCTTTTCGCTTGGTGCGCCGGACGCGGCTTGTGCTTCGTTCGTTAAAATCACCTTGAAATCACCTTTCCTTCGGATGGATTGCTCAGGCCAGCCACTCATGGGTGAGCTTGCCCAGAATATCGATTCCACGGACGATCTTCTCGTCTGACGGGGAGGAATAATTCATTCTAAAGCCGTTATGCCGGCCACTCTCGTCGGCGGCAAAGGCGATTCCCGGCACGCAGGCCACCCCGCGCTTGATCCCCTCGGCGACAAAGGGGTAGGAATCCATCCCCTCGGGCAAAAAGGCCATGACAAAGAGGCCGCCCTCGGGACGGTTGAAGCGAACCGACGGATGAAATTTCTTCTCCATCTCGCCGAGCATCAGGTCGCATTTGTGGCGGTAGAGCTCACAGGTCTTTTTGATATGCCCCTCGTAGTCGCACTTGGTCATATACTCGTTGCAGATGTACTGGAACAGGGTGGTCGAATGCACGTCGGTGCACTGCTTGGCGACGGTGAGGCGGGAGGTCAGCGCCTTGTCAAAGGCAAGGAAGCCGAGCCGGAACGCCGGGGCCATCGTCTTGGAGAAGCTGCCCGCGTAAAGCACCCGGCCATCCTCGTCGAACGACTTAATCGGGGGGATGTGCTCACCCGCGAAGCGGATTTCCCCGTAGGGATTGTCCTCAAAGATGCAGACGTCGTATTTTCTCGCCAGCTCGTAGATCTTCTCGCGCTTTTCGGCGCTGGTGGTAAAGCCGGTGGGATTCTGGAAGCTTGAAATCACATAGAGCAGCCGCACGTTCTTCTGCTCGCGCAGCGCCTGCTCCAGCGCGTCGAGATCCATGCCGTCGGGCTGCATCGGGATGCCGCAGAGCTTCGCGCCGTAGGAGCGGAAGGTGTTGAGGCAGCCGACAAACGAGGGCTCTTCGACCAGAATGGTGTCGCCCTCGTTGACCAGCACCTTGGTGATCAGGTCGGCGCACTGCTGCCCGCCCGAGAGGATAAACAGCTCGTTTTGCGCAAAGGTGATCCCCTCGACCTTTTGCAGATGCTTCTTCATCGTCTCGCGCAGCGCGGGATAGCCCTCCGAAAGGCCATACTGCAAAACAGAGGCGGGGGCGTTTTTCAGTACGTCGGCGGTGATCCGCGCGATCTCGTCGGTCGGGAAGGTGTCGGCCGCGGGGTTTCCGCCGCCAAATGCGATCATGTTCGGGTCGGCCGCGAGCTTGAACAGCTCACGAATCATCGAGCCCTGTACCCCGGCGATCCGGTCTGCGATATGGTATTCCATGATGATGCCTCCTTGGATGTTACTTGTCTCGGCGGCGGAGTAGCTTTTTCCCCGTCCCCGTTTGTGTACAATGGGTTTATTATAGCACCAACAGGCACCTTCGTCTATTGCAGCGCGATATTTTCACCGCTGTTGGGCTTGGATTTCTTGACATCTGCGGTACACTATTGTAAAATAAGGAGGCTCTACCGCGCCGCTGTGGCGGAATTGGCAGACGCAAGGGACTTAAAATCCCTCGGTAGAAATACTGTACCGGTTCGATCCCGGTCAGCGGCACCAAAAAAGGACATCGCGCAAGCGGTGCCCTTTTTGCGTTCTCGGCAATAGACAGCAATCCCAAACTCCCTCGGTAGAAATACTGTACCGGTTCGATCCCGGTCAGCGGCACCAAAAAAGG
>CAZVAV010000026.1:0-11243 GCA_964625135.1 uncultured Oscillospiraceae bacterium
CTTTTGGTTCAATATTTTCAAGGAGGGGAATGGAGTCGCAACATCATCAAAGCAGATGTAATTTAATGTGGCGTTGCTAATGGGCACCAGAAAGCCCTTGAAAATAAGAGGCGAATAGGGTCTGACAAAATAATTAGGGAAAAAGGAGAACATGTGACATGAGAAAGAGGACAATGGCAGCACGAAGTACCTTGAGCTTTAGAAAAATGAAACTCGCCGCGAAAACCTCCCTTGTAATCGCGCTGATTTTAATCGTTTCATTGACAGTATTAATCGGCTCATCGGTAGTGACCGCCAGTACAGAGCTTACCAAAACCATTGATGGTGAATTTTCTGGAATCGCAACAGAAAACGGAATTATTGTTCAGGGTATTATTGATGATGCCTCGAGTACTGCGCAGGATCTACAGGATTATTTACAAAATGCTTATACGGAATATGACCAAATGCTAGCTACACAAGCGGTCGACGAGGACGGTAAGAAAATACCCTTTCCCAAGAAAAAAAGCCAAATCTATAACGTTGAGCTGCTAGAACTCAATCAGGAAATAGAGAAATACATTCTCAACACAGCATGGTCAACCGTAAAAAACAATTCGGACATTGTCGGCGTGGGCGCATTCTTTGAGCCCTATGCCTATGATGAAGCGATTAAGGACTATACCATCTATGTTGGCGACACCGATTCAAAAAACAGAACCGCGACAAGCTATGGAAAATATGAGGATTACAGTAAAAACGATTATTATGCTCAGGCAGCCAGTACACAAAAGAATGTTTTTACAAAACCGTATATAGATAACGGGATTACGATGATTACCGCTGCGTTCCCAATTGTATCCGGCGGAGCAACGCAAGGCGTTATCGTGGTTGATCTGAATGTTGATAATTTTGCAAGAGTACGCTCCAGCGATGAAAAATATCCAACCATGTATGCCAATATTTTCACACAGGATAGCACGATTGTCTATGACAGTGAATCCAAGGAGTTTGTAGGGCAAAAATTAAGTGATATGCTGGGCAGCGAGCAATATGCTCAAATTGGCGAAAAGTCGCAGGCAGGCACTATCTTTGACGTACGTACCGAAAAAAGCGGTGGTTCAAAGGTGGTTCGCTATTACTATCCCGTCCGGGCGGGGGAAGAGATTTGGTGGTCTGCTACCGCACTCGAGGAATCCGATCTAAACAAAGCCGTCAATAAGCTGGCAATTCTCATGATCGGAATGGCGATTTCGGCTCTTGTCGTGATTATCCTTGCGACCGTTTTCTTCCTGAAAAAAATGCTTAAGCCGATCGACGGCGTTGTCGACGCAGCAACACAAATTGCCCAAGGAAACCTCGATATTCATCTGGAAGCAAAATCGGAGGATGAAATCGGTGTGCTTTCCCAAACCTTTGGGCAGATGTCTGCTAATTTGAAAGAAATCATTGCTGAAATAAACTATATTTTGGGTGAGATGGCAGATGGGAACTTCAGAGTTGGCACAAAAATCGAGGAACGATATGTCGGGGAATACCATAGCATTTTGATAGCGATGCGCAGAATCAACCGCAATCTGAGCAGTACATTGACACAAATTAACCAAGCCTCCGATCAGGTGGCAAGCGGCTCTGATCAGGTCTCAAGCGGCGCGCAGGCGCTGAGTCAGGGCGCGACCGAGCAGGCCTCCTCCATCGAGGAGCTATCCGCAACGATTGCTGAAATATCGCAGCACATTAAGCAAACCGCCGATAATGCTCAGACAGCAAGCGGCCTCTCCAGAGAGTCCGGTACAGGCGTTATCGAAAGTAACCAGCATATGCACGAAATGATTACCGCGATGGGAGAAATAACCAATACCTCGAATGAAATCGGAAAAATAATTA
Source organism: uncultured Oscillospiraceae bacterium (assembly GCA_964625135.1). Lineage (GTDB taxonomy): Bacteria > Bacillota > Clostridia > Oscillospirales > Ruminococcaceae > Yanshouia. The sequence goes on from CAZVAV010000026.1 coordinate 1,867, forward strand.
AAACGATCGATGATATTGCTTTCCAGACAAACATTCTCGCGCTCAACGCAGCCGTAGAAGCAGCGCGTGCAGGTGCAGCTGGAAAGGGCTTTGCAGTGGTAGCAGATGAGGTAAGAAATCTTTCACAGAAATCCGCAGAAGCGGCAAAAAGTACAACAGCGCTTATCGAAAATGCAATTTCCGCCATTACCAAGGGAACAAAAATTGCGGATAGGACGGCACAATCACTTGAAATAGTGGTGCAAAAATCACAAATGGTTGACACAAAAATCGGCGAAATTGCTTCTGCCTCTGACGAGCAGGCAACGGCAATTCTTCAGGTAACGCAGGGGGTTGATCAAATTTCGAGTGTAGTGCAGACAAACTCCGCTACCGCAGAGGAAAGTGCGGCCGCCAGCGAGGAGCTTTCCGGACAAGCTCAGTTGCTTAAGGCTCTGGTTGGAAAGTTTAAGCTCAGAGAGGAGACCGACTCCGATAGAACCCCAGCCGAAGCAGAGGGCGTTTTTACAGTTGCCGCATCCTCAGGCAGTAAATATTAATACTTGCGGCTAAGCTTTCCTCTGTCAAGAAAACACAGAGCCGCAGGGCGCGTGATTGCACCCTGCGGCTCTGTGTTTTCTTATGTTTTCTTTTATGCCGCCGTCATTTTGTAACGGCGCCGTTTCAGTCCGCCAAACGCTTCTCCACAGTGGCCAGCCGCACGCTGACACAGAAGATCTGCATGGCAAGCGTCAGCTCCTCAGGGGTCGGGAAGCTCGGGGCGATGCGGATGTAGCTGTCGTCCGGGTCCTTGCCATAGGGATGGGTCGCACCGGCGTTGGTCATGGTGACCCCCGCCTCCTTGCAGAGGGCGACAATCCGACGGGCACAGCCGTTGGCCGCGATGTAGGTGACAAAATAACCGCCGTCCGGCTTGACCCAGCGACCCGCGCCGCGTCCGGCCAGCTCGGTATCCAGCGCTCCCAGCACCGCGTCAAACTTCGGGCGCAGCAGCGCGGCGTGGCGCTCCATCTGGGCGCGCAGGCCGTCCGCATCCTTGAAGTAACGGACATGGCGCAGCATGTTCATCTTATCCCAGCTGATCGCCTGTGCGTTGAGCTGGCGCTCGGTGAACGCGACATTGTCCTTCGACATCGCCATGTAGCCGACGCCCGCTCCCGGGAAGGTGATCTTGGAGGTGGAGCCGAACAGGTAAACCATGTTGGGATTTCCGGCCTTTTTGCACTCGTCGAGGATGTTGAGCAGGCTGGTGTCCTTGTAGACATGATGCACCGCATAGGCGTTGTCCCAGAAGATGCGGAAATCCTTCGCGGCGGGCTTCATCGCGGCAAGACGGCGCACCGCCTCGTCCGAATAGGTGCCGCCAAGGGGGTTGGTATACTTCGGCACGCACCAGATGCCCTTGATGCTCTCATCCTGTGCAATCAAACGGTCGACGAGATCCATATCGGGGCCCCACTCGGTGAGCGGGATGTTGATCATCTCAATGCCGAGAAATTCGCAGATGGTGAAGTGCCGGTCGTAGCCGGGCACCGGGCAGAGGAACTTGACCGTATCATACTTGCACCAGGGCTTTTCCGAGCCGAGCACTCCCTTGAGCATCGCGCGAGCCATGCAATCGTACATCATGGTCAGCGAGGAGGAGCCGCCGATGATGATCTCCTCGGGGGTAACCCCCATCACATCACCAAAGAGCTTTTTGGCAGCGGGGATGCCGCTCAGCTCGCCATAGTTGCGGCAATCGACGCCATCGCTTTTGCAGTCGGAAGAAGCATTGAGAACATCGAGCATCGGCATGGAAAGCTCGAGTTGATCGGCTCCCGGCTTGCCGCGCGCCATGTTGAGCTTGAGACCCTTGGCCTTGTAGCCGTCAAATTCTTTTTGAAGCATCGCCTGTTCGGCGCAAAGCTCCTCGCGGGTCATTTCCTGATACGCTTTCATTTTCATCCTGCTCCTTTATTCGGTGTTGGAATATGTTGGTCTTCGAGCACATGATAGCATATTTCCATATCGTTGTACAGTGATTGAATTGAAAAATTGCACCCATATAATTTTGTGCAGTTTTTCCTGCAAGCTTAGTTCTTTTCCGCACATTGCCGCACAAAATATGCGAACAGCGCCGCCGTATCGGGCCCCTGCCCCGCAAACTTCTCCTTGCCGGTCATCCGCTCGGGATGGTACTGCACCGCCGCGATCGGCAGGGTTTTATGCTCAATCGCCTCGACGACATCGCCGCAGTCTCCGCTGCGCGCCGTAACGACAAAGCCGTCGGCGACCTGATCGATCGACTGATGGTGATAGCTGTTGCAGAGCGACTCCCCTCCGAACAGCCGAAATGCCAACGAGCCCTCCTTACAGAGCAGCTTGTGTACCGCGCCCGCGCTGTGGTTGACCCCGAACCGAGAGGGAATGTCCTGATGCAGCGTCCCTCCAAAAAAGGCATTGATCACCTGAATGCCCCGGCAGATGCCAAAGACCGGCTTACCGGCCTTGAGAAAGGCGTCGAGCAGTACCCATTCCTCGGCGTCCCGCTCGACGTCGATCGGCCCGCAGAGGGGACTCTTTTGCTGATGATAGAGCGCGGGCTCGATATCGGGCCCCCCGGTCAGCAGCAGTCCGTCGCAGAGCGCGGCGGTGTTTTCGGCGTGCTTTCCGCCGTCGAGCGCAAGCATCGGATATCCGCCCGCCTCGCTGATTCCATCGGCGTAGTTCTGGTAGAGATAGCGCTGACGAGCGCCGTTTGCCGCGAGCTGATATCCGGCGGAGACGAAGATGATTGGCTGTTTCATGCTTTGGCTTCCTCCTTTGGTGTGGCAACAATGTAATGGATGGGCAGACCCATCCCCCGAAACATGGCTTCGTGCTCGGTCATAATCCGTGACGCGGGATGCTCCGGGGGCAGCGCGTCAATCCGCTCCATGATCGAAAATCCCGCCTCCTCAAAGTATCCGGCGCTCATCTCATAGAGCTCGTCGTCGTCGGTCTTCAGGGACAGGATGCCGCCCGGACGCAGAAAGCGGCGGTACTGCTCAAGCTGGCGCGGATGGGTCAGCCGGTGCTTGTAGTCGCGCTTCTTTGGCCACGGGTTGCAGAAATTGATATAAATCCGCTCGACCTCATCTCCCTCCCCCAAAATGTTCTGGAGCCACTCGATGTTCTGGGCGGTCAGCAGCAGATTATCAACCGGCCTTCCCCCCTGCGCAAAGACCCGCTCGGCGTTGCGCTTGGCAAGGCCGAGCACCTCACTCTTGAGATCAACGGCAAGGAAATTTTTTTGAGGGGCTTCCAGAGCGGCCTGTGCGAGAAAGCCTCCCTTTCCGCAGCCAAGCTCAAGGGTGATCGGGCCCGGACGGGAAAACGCTTCCCGCCATCTTCCCTTCAATTCCTCGGGACGGTCGATAAAAAACGGACAGGCGGCAAGCTCGGGCCTGGCCCACTGCTTTCTTCTAATGCGCATCGGATGGGGTTCCTCCACTACGAATACTTTTCCTGCAATTATAGACGATTTGGCAGCAATACGCAAGAAAAAACGGCACAGCTTTCCTCAGTGCTGTATCCCGCCCGGTTTTTGGCAGGGAAAATTCTGTGGTGCAAAAATATTGTGAACAAAAATAAAAATTTCACCAAAGGGGCTGTGCTACCCGCCCCGATCCGTTATAATGATAAGAAAAGATAATTGTTTCACAAATTTTGCGCAAGCCATCCGCCGCATCGACGATTTGGGGAAACCTGACGTAATTGAAAGGAGCCACTAATGACGACACGCCGCGCCATCGCTCCCCCGCCCAATAACGCCACCATCGCCAAGTATATGTGCGTTGCCTTTGGCGTTTCCCTGATTCTAATGGGCTTTGTCTGCGAGACGCCGCAAAATATTTTGATCGGGTTGAGGGATTATATCCTCTGCGAGGATATTCTGCTGACCGACTATTTCGTGATCGGCTCGGTCGGAGCCGCCTTTGTCAATGCCGGATTGGTGACGCTGATCAGCATTGGGCTGACCCTCTGGATTAAAACCCCTTATACGGGGAGCACCATCGCGATGATCTTTCTGATGGGCGGCTTCGCGCTGTTCGGGAAAAATCCGATCAATATCCTCCCCTTTTTCCTCGGAGTGTGGGTCTATGCCAAGGTCAAGGGACATCCGATGGCTCGGTACACCAACGCAGCCCTCTTTTCGACGACCCTGGCGCCGATCGTTAGCGACCTGCTGCTCAACGGCTCCCTTCCCCTTTTCGTCCGGGTGATCATCGCCACCCTTGGCGGCGCGCTGATCGGCTACCTGATCATCCCGCTGGCCGAGCATTCCTTCTCCACCCACATGGGCTATACCCTGTTTAACTACGGCTTTGCCGGGGGGCTGATGGCGCTGATCATCGCCTCCTGCGTTCAGGCGATGGGCGGCTCGATCGCAACCAACATGATCTGGCAGACCGGCGTCCCCTCCGAGGTTCTGATCTATCTGATCCTGCTGATCCTCGCCCTGACCCTCGCCGGGCTCAAGCTCTGCGGCTGGAATCCGCTGGCCTATCTGCGGATTATGCGCCACTCGGGTCGAGCTCCGACCGACTTTGTCATCACCGACGGCATCGGCGCGGCGATGGTCAACATGGGCGCGATGGGCATCGTCTCTCTTGCCTATATCCTGCTGATCGGCGGCGATCTCAACGGCCCGGTCGTCGGGGCGATTCTCACCTCGATCGGCTTTGGCGCGGCGGGAGAGCATCCGAAAAACACCGTCCCGGTGATCGTGGGCGTCTTTATTGCCTCGCATATCATGAACCCCTCGAACACCGACCCCGGCATGCAGCTTGCCGCCCTTTTCGGCACCGCGCTGGCCCCGATCTCCGGACAGTTCGGCCCGCATTATGGGGTTCTGGCGGGACTGGTGCATGCCGCCGTCGTGCTGGCGGTCGCCGCGCCCTGCGGCGGCTATAATTTGTATAACAACGGCTTTGCCGCCGGCCTTGTGGCGCTGGTCATGGTCTCGATGATTCAGGGCGTTTCAAAGCGCTGGCGCTCGGCCGACTAGGAAAGGAAGCAATGCGATTATGATGGTCATCAACCTGCCGATGAGCGCCCTTTTGTTGGTGCTGACTACCATCGGCTTTATCCTGCTCTCGATCGCCGACCGAAAATCCGGCGAGGATCGTTACCGTGTCTACACCACGCTATGCGGTGTGGCGAGCATGCTGTTCTTCTTTTACTTTCTGGCCAATCTGCTCGTTGCCAGTGGGCTTTGGAAATGAGGAGCCTTTTTTATCCCGACGAGCGGTATCGGCGGATTACCGACATTGATCCCGCCGCCCTTGTGGCGCGCGACATCCGCGGAATCGTCCTCGACGTAGACAACACGCTGACCACCCACGACAATCCGCACCCCGCCGATGGGGTGCTCGAATGGCTACAAGCCGCCCAAAGGGTCGGTTTGCGGCTGGTAATCCTGTCCAATAATCATCCCAAGCGGGTCGAGCCCTTCGCCCAGATGCTCGGCCTCGAATTTGAAGCCGACGGAAAAAAGCCGCTGCCCGGCGGCTTTTTGCGCGCCTGCGCCCATCTGGGAATTGAGAATAGCGAGGCGGCGGCGATCGGTGACCAGATCTTTACCGATGTGATCGGCGCACGGTGGGCGGGGGTGCTCTGCCTGATGGTCGACCCCATCGAGCCGGAGGCCGGTTGGTTCTTTCGGCTCAAGCGCCGCCTTGAGCGGCCGATTCTGAAAGGCTATGAAAGGAGAACCCGGCGATGAACGAAATCACCCGCTTCGGCCCGGCGGGAAGCGCACAGAGCTTTACCGAGATGGGCTACAAAAAGAACGAGCAGATCCCCGAATACCTCGAACGGTTCGGGCTCAATGCCTTTGAATACCAGTGCGGCCGTGGGGTGCGGATCAGTGCCGAGGCCGCCGCCTCGTTTGGAGCGGCAGCGGCAGAGAAGGGCATCGCCCTCTCGCTGCACGCCCCCTATTATATCTCCCTCTCCTCGCTTGAGGAGGAGAAGCGCCGCAATTCGGTCGATTATATCCTACAGTCGGCTCGGGCGGTCAAGGCGATGGGCGGGGAACGGATTGTCGTACACGCCGGCTCCTGCGCCAAGCTTTCCCGGGAACGGGCGCTTGCCCTTGCGCTCGAATCGATGGGCTGGGCACTGAGTGCGCTCGACGCCGAGGGTCTGGGCGACGTGCGGGTCTGCCCCGAGGTGATGGGAAAAATCAACCAGCTCGGCACCCTTGACGAGGTGCTGGGTCTCTGCGCCCTCGATGAGCGGATGATCCCGTGCATCGACTTTGGGCACCTCAACGCCCGCACCTTTGGCGGGCTTCGCACCCTTTCAGACTTCAAGGCGGTCTTTGACGCGATTGAAAACCGTCTTGGGCTCTCCCGCCTGCGGGAATACCACGCCCATTTTTCCAAAATTGAGTACACGGAAAAGGGCGGCGAAAAATGCCACCTGACCTTCGCGGATACCGTATACGGCCCCGACTTTGCGCCGGTCGCCGAGCTGACCGCCCAGCGGGGCTGCCACCCGGTGATCATCTGCGAATCGGCAGGGACGCAGGCCGAGGACGCCAGAACCATGAAGGAGATCTACGAGGGCTTTCTCAGGAAAGGATGATGTGCCATGAGCATTTCCCCGATCGAAGCGTTACAGCGGAATTTTCCGGCGGACGCCGACGCGGCGCTGATTATCTCGCCGGTCAACCGCCGATACTATACCGGTATGCCGTCCTCCGACGGCGTGCTGCTCGTCACCCGCAGCGACGCGGTGCTGCTGGTCGATTTTCGTTACATTGAGCGTGCGCGCAGCGTCGCGCAGGGCTGCGAGGTGCTGCTGCGGGAACGGCTCTTTGATCAGCTCAGAGAGCTTTTGAAGTCCCGCTCGGTCAAAGCCATTGCGGTTGAAACAAGCCGGATGACGGTGTCCGAATTTTCCCGCTTTGGGCAGGAGCTGTCCGGCTGTGACCTGCTCTCCTCCCCGGCGCTCGACGAGGCGATTACCGCCCAGCGGGCAATCAAAACCCCGCGGGAGCTCGAGAGCATGAAGGCGGCGCAGGCGATCACCGACCGCAGCTTTGGGGAGCTGTTAAACTTCATCCGCCCCGGGATCACCGAGCGGCAGGCGGCAAACGAGCTGCGCCGGATTATGAGTGATTTTGGCGGCGAGGGGGAAGCGTTTGATACCATCGCCGTCTCGGGTCGCAACAGCTCGATGCCGCATGGGGTGCCCACCGATAAGGCGCTGGAGGCCGGGGATTTTTTCACCCTCGACTTTGGCGCGAAAAAGGACGGCTACTGCTCGGACATGACCCGCACCGTCGCGATCGGCTATGCCACCGATGAGATGCGCCGCGTCTACGAAACGGTGCTCGCCGCCCAGCGGGCGGGGCTGTCGAGCATCCGCGCGGGGGTGCCCTGCCGGCAGGTGGACGCCGCCGCCCGCGAGGTGATCGAGGAGCAGGCGGGCTATCGGGGCTGCTTTGGCCATTCGCTCGGCCATTCGCTCGGGCTCGAGATTCATGAGACGCCGACCTTTTCCTCCCTTTCCAACGATATCGCAAAGGCCGGAAATGTGCTGAGCGTTGAGCCGGGCATCTATCTCGACAGCCGGTTCGGCGTGCGGATTGAGGATGTTGTGTGCGTCACCCGGACGGGCTATGAGAATCTCGCCCAAAGCCCCAAGGAGCTTCTTGTGCTCTGACACAGCAAAAAAAGGGTGCCAAAAGCGTGCAGCCGCAAAAAATTTACCAAATCTTCCGCCTTCGCACTTGCAAAAGAGCGGATTATCGGCTATCATGGATTGTATATGTAGAGAATATTCTCAAGGAGGAGCAACCCTATGATTTCAGCAGGCGAATTTCGTAACGGCGTGACCTTTGACCTGGATGGCAACGTCGGTCAGATCATCGAATTTCAGCATGTAAAGCCCGGCAAGGGCGCGGCGTTTGTTCGCACCAAGATTAAAAACGTCATCACCGGCGGCGTGGTAGAGCGCACCTTCAACCCCACCGAAAAGTTCCCGAGCGCTTTCATTGAGCGCAAGGACATGCAGTACCTCTACAACGACGGCGGCCTCTACTACTTCATGGATAACGAGACCTACGAGAACATGCCGATCAACGCGGATAAGCTTGGCGACAGCTTCAAGTTTGTCAAGGAGAACATCGACTGCAAGGTTCTTTCCTACAGAGGCGTTGTCTTTGGCGTTGAGCCGCCCACCTTCCTTGAGCTGCAGGTCACCAAGACCGATCCCGGCTTCAAGGGCGATACCGCCACCAATACCCTCAAGCCCGCCACCCTCGAGACCGGCGCGGAAATCCGTGTGCCGCTCTTCATCGAAGAGGGCGAGATGATCCGGGTCGACACCAGAACCGGCGAATATCTCGAGCGCGCCTAAATTTTGCGTTTTCCAAACATGATTTATAAAGGAGGACTTTGTTATGACCGTTACCGAAAGAGTCGCATACCTCAAGGGGCTGGCCGCGGGACTGGAGCTTGATCCCTCCACCAAGGAAGGCAAGCTGTTTGGCGCGATCATCGAAGCGCTGGATGACATCGCATTTGAGGTCTCTGATCTGCAGGAGGTTGTCAGCGAGCTCGGCGAGCAGGTCGATATGATCGACGAAGACCTCGACGGCCTCGAGGAGATCATCTACGACGAGGACGACGACGACTGCGACTGCGACGACGACTGCGATTGCTGCGACGGAGATCTCTATGAGATCGTCTGCCCCACCTGCGGCGACAGCATCTACCTCGACGAGGGGATGGTCGACGAGGGCGAAATGGACTGCCCGAACTGCGGCGAACACCTCGAATTCGACTTCGACGAAGAGGATGACGAGGAAGAGGAGGACGGCGACAAGGAGTAATCCTTTTCACCCCGTCTCAGTCAACTGAAAAAAGGCTCTCCGTGATGGAGGGCCTTTTTTGTACGGAAAATCAAATCCGGAAATTTATCCTCAGTCCTTTGGAAAAGGACAGCCGCTTCCCTTCCCGTGCAATCATGCGCGAAGCTTGCCGCATTCTGTACAATTTTAAGAGCTCCTTCTTGTCGCAGCAGACAAAGTTGGAAAAGTTCCTATTTTTATCTTGACAAAGTCGACCCGGAATGCTAGAGTGAAAGCATCTTAAAACCATACCTAAGTGGAGTGATTAACCCAGTGATTGCCATAAGCCATTCCATCGACTGTAGCATACCGATTCCGCCCCCGCGTCAGGCTTTGGGGGAAATTTGACAGAATGAAGGAGGCCGACCCCATGTTGTTTCAAACCACCGAAGCGCACGAGGCGCTACGCGCCAGAATCCGTGAATTTGCGGAGGAAGAAATTAAACCGATTGCTTTTCTGCTCGATCAGCAGAACCTCTTCCCCGACGAG
>CAZVAV010000027.1:0-11185 GCA_964625135.1 uncultured Oscillospiraceae bacterium
AGGGTCTGCTGCTGCTCGACGTCACCCCGCTTTCGCTCGGCATCGAGACGATGGGCGGCGTGTTCACCAAGATCATCGACCGCAACACCACCATCCCCACCAAGAAGAGCCAGGTCTTCTCGACCGCGGCAGACAACCAGACCTCGGTTGAGGTGCATGTCCTACAGGGCGAGCGCGAGATGGCGGGCGACAATAAGACGCTGGGGCTGTTCCGCCTCGACGGCATCCTTCCCGCGCGGCGCGGCATGCCGCAGATCGAAGTCACCTTTGACATCGACGCCAACGGCATCGTGCATGTCTACGCCAAGGACAAGGGCACCGGCAAGGAGCAGAACATCACCATCTCCTCCTCAACCAACATGTCGAAGGACGACATCGAGAAGGCGGTCAAGGACGCCGAGCAGTTTGCCGAGGCGGATAAGCGCCGCCGCGAGGAGGTTGATACCCGCAACAACGCCGACCAGCTCGTCTACCAGACCGAGCAGGCGATGACCGAGCTGGGCGACAAGCTCGACGCGGCTGAGAAGGGTGAGCTGGAGTCGAAGCTCGCGGCGCTCAAGGAAGCGCTCAAGGGCACCGACGCCGAGCTGATCAAGACCGGAACCGACGCGTTGCAGAAGAAGTTCGCGGAAATTTCCGAAAAGGTTTACCGTGCCGCCGCCGAGCAGCAGGCGCAGGCGCAGCAGCCCGGACAGGAGCCCGGCGCACAGGGCGACGCGGGCGGGGCCGACTATGTCGACGCCGACTTCAAGGACGCCGACTAAAATTCGGGCTTTTATGACAAAGGCTCCTGACAAATCGGTCGGGAGCCTTGCCCCATGTTTCGACTTATGATATGATAAGCACTTGTAGGCCCGTCACGGGCTCAAAAGGGAGATGATGCGATTTGGCCGATAAAAGAGATTACTACGAGGTGCTCGGGCTGCCCAAGACCGCCTCGGAGGATGAAATTAAGAAAGCCTACCGCAAGCTCGCAAAACAATATCACCCCGACGTGAACCCGGGCGATTTGGCCGCGGAAGCGAAGTTCAAGGAGGTTGGCGAGGCGTATGAGATCCTCTCCGACCGAGAGAAACGCGCGCGCTACGACCAGTTCGGCTTCGCGGGGGTCGACCCCAGCTACGGCGCGGGGGCGGGCGGCTATGCGGGGGGCTTCGACGATATCGACCTCGGCGACCTGTTCGGAAGCTTCTTCGGAGGCTTTGGCGGCTCGACGAGAACCAGAAACCCCAACGGCCCCATCCGGGGGCGCGACATCAACATGAACATGACCCTCGCCTTTGAGGAAGCGGCGTTGGGCTGCAAAAAGGATATTACCATTCCTCACCTTGAAACCTGCGAGAGCTGCACCGGAACGGGCGCGGCCAAGGGCAGCAGCGCCGAGACCTGCCCGACCTGTGGCGGCTCGGGCACCATCCGCACCACCGAGCGGACAATGCTCGGCACCATGCAGGTGCAAAAGACCTGCCCGCGCTGCTCCGGCAAGGGCAAGATTATTCAGAACCCCTGCACCGACTGCAACGGACAGGGACGGGTGAGAAAGCAGAAGAAGCTCACCGTCACGGTACCGGCCGGCATCAACGACGGGCAGGCCTTTACGCTGCGCGGACAGGGGGATGTCGGACAGAACGGCGGCCCCTCGGGCGACGCCAACATCACCGTTTCGGTGCGACCCGATCCCACCTTTGAGCGCGACGGCTACGACATCTGGTGCGATATTCCGGTGACCTTCACACAGGCGTCACTGGGGGATGAGATTACCGTTCCCACCCTCGAGGGAAAGGTCAAGTACACCATTTCCGAGGGCACCCAGTCGGGCACCGTATTCCGCCTGAAGAATCGGGGGGTTCCCTACATCAACGGGCGCGGCAAGGGCGACCAGTTCGTCCGGGTCAACGTCGAGGTGCCGAAATCTCTCAACCAGAAGCAAAAGCAGGCGCTGCGCGACTTTGAGGCCACGCTGGGCGCAAAGAACTATGAAAAGCGCAAGGGCTTTTTTGAGCGAATCAAGGAATCGATGAAGGGCGAGGACGCGTAGCATCGAGCTTTATACAAAGCAGGGGCGGGGCTGTTTTTCACAGTCCCACCCCTGCTTTATATAGAAGGTTTTATTTGTATTTTTTGACGCGATTTGAGGGTGGCCTCCCCACTTGCCCTTTTGAAATTTAGCAATTGTTTCTGCCACTTCTTTTCTTTTTGCACTTTGTGTGGTAAGATAAAATAAAATTTCAACAATACAGCATGGGCAGCCGGTCATAATGTGTGCGCAAGCCGTTTCATGATGGCGCACAGTCAGGCGGAATGTGGCTGCCAGAGCTGTATTTGATAGAAGGTAGGGTTATCGCACCATGTCCGAGACGGTGGAACAAGGCGCATTTTCATTTCATTTTTCGACTGCCCATTCCAGCTATAAGGAACAGGCGTATCACCGCATTAAGGATGCCATTCTATACCGCAGACTAGAGGTTGGGGTCATGTATTCGCAGGAAAGCATCTGTCAGGAGCTTGGTATCAAGCGGACACCGGTGCGCGAGGCGTTGCTTGCGCTTCAGCAGGAGGGACTGGTTTCTTACAGCCGTAACCGGGGCGTGCAGATTCTGCCGATTACCCAGACTGAAGCACATAGTATTCTGGAGGCGCGTATTATGGTCGAAAAGATTTCCGCGTCTCTGGCTGCTCAACGCGCCAACGCAGGAGAGCTGATGATCTTGGAACGTTGTCTTAAGGATTCCTATTCTTTTCTTAACAAGGGGGATGCGTGTCTTTCCTACCGTATCGATCATCAGTTTCACCGCGCCATTGCCGAGATGACCCACAACAGCTGGATTTCCCGGATGACTGATTTGACCCTTGACCAGTATCTGCGCTTCGAGGATACCTCCATTTATCTCAATGAAGAAGGTGCGCGGATCATCCTTGCAGAGCACCAAAAAGTTTTTGATGCGATTGTGCAGCACAATCCCCAAGAGGCAGAGGTGGCAATGAATACCCATCTGAGCAATGCTTACAGCCGAACGGTTCATATTTTTTGGTATTGAACAAAATTACTGTTGCATACTGAAAGCAAATTGTGCTATAATTCACGGTATAATATATCACTTGCAATTTGTTCAAGATTTAGCCACGATTTTTATGGCGAATTGTCAATACAATTAAAATTTGGATTCGAATTTTCCTATAATCTGTCGTTCTTTATAACAAGTGATATATCAGTCAATGTATTTTGCGTGTTATAGAATATTACACAGGGCGATTTTCCAATTTCTTTCTAATGTCAGCAACAAGGCTGGTGATAGCATCTTTGCAGATGTCCCAAAGTGTCATCTGCACATATTTATTCCACATGGTTTTTTCTCCGGTTTTTTGTGTGTCTTTGGAGCTTTCGCACCTACAATTATACCGGAAAACTGGAGGAAAGTCAGATATATCCGAAGCTCGAAAGCCGCATATTTACTGGATTTTTCGAGTTTCACAATCGACTAAAAAATTTTGGGGGAAGGAGGAAAGGTTCATCAAGGAAATAGTGTTTCTCAACTCGTCCAGCAAATCGAAGCTGCAACAATGAACGGAGGATAATGATGAAAAAGATTCTTTCCGCAGTGCTTGTACTTAGTATGATGATGGTAATCATGGCCGGTTGCTCGTCTTCCAAGAGTCCCACATCGAGTGTGGCCGACGGTGCTACGCCTGTGAAGAAGACTGACGAAAAGATCGTGATTACCTTTGGCGGCACCCTTCCTGATGACAACCCCCTAACGATGGGCATGTATAAGTTCAAAGAAGAACTCGAGGCTCGCTCACAAGGACGTTTTGAAGTACAGGTATTTCCCAACTGCCAGATGGGCAGCGGTCGCGAAATGCTTGAATCCTGCCAGATTGGCAACCTGACAATGGTTGAATCATCGATCGGTCCGCTTGCACAGTTTGACAGCACCTGCACACTGCTCAACCTGCCCTATCTGTTTTACACCAAAGAGCAGGTTTATGATTTCATGGACAACTATGAAATCAGCGCCGAGATGAGACAACGTGTTGAACAAGCCTCCGACATTAAGATGCTTGCCTTTTGGGAAAATGGCTGGCGTCAGGTGACCAACAGCGTTCGCCCCATTCAGTCGGTTGAGGACCTCAAGGGACTCAAGATCCGTGTCATGGAAAATGATGTGCACATCAAGACGTTCGAGTCTTGGGGCGCAAACCCTACCCCCATGGCGTTTGGAGAGCTGTTCACCGCATTGCAGCAGAAGACCGTTGACGGACAGGACAATCCCGTTCCGAACGTTGCGAGCAATAAGTTCTACGAAGTGCAGAAGCATCTCTGCCTTGCCGACCAGTTTTATGATCCTGACGGTCTGTTTATTAACCCCGCCTTCTACGCCAATATCCCTGAGGATATGAAGGCCACCTTTGATGAGTGCGTAAAAATTGCTACCATCTATCAGCGTGAGCAGGCTGTCAAGGCCGATCAGGAGCTGCGTGAGAAGTATGCCAAGGAGGGCATCATGGAAGTGACCGTTCTCAGTGATGAGACCAAGACCGAACTGCTCAAGCTGGCACAGCCCGCTTACGACCTGGTAAAGACCTCGGTTGGTGAAGAGTTCTACAACCGCTTCATGAAAACTGTTGAGGAAATCAAAGCCAAGTAATCGGAGTTGCTCAGTGCCTACCCTTTCAACTGAATGGTAACAGATCAAGAGCGAGAGCCGGCAGAGCCATCCCTTTTGGTCCTGTCGGTTCTTATTTTCCCTCATTACGCGTCAAAATTTCCGCTGTCACTTTGACCGGCTTGGCGACGCTGTGATCGTTATGGAGGTCTTATGAAATTGATAAAAAAGATCGACGATAACTTCGAGGCCACACTGCTGGTCATCGATTTTTCCGTCATGATTGTTGTCATCGCCCTTCAGGTATTTTGCCGAAAGGCGCTCAACAGCTCACTGGTTTGGAGCGAGGAGCTGGGACGTTTTCTGTTTACCTGGCAAATTTTTCTGGGCGCCAGTCTGGCTATTAAGGACGATAGCCATATGAAGGTGGATATCATTTATATGATATTCCCCGCCGTGAAGAAGTGGATCAAGGTTTTCTCCTACGCCCTATTCTTTGCCTTTTCCGCCTTTATGTGTGTTGAGGGTGGCGGTCTTGCCATGAGCATTTTGCACAAGGGTCAGCTTTCTCCTGCTATCCACATTCCGATGGGACTTGTATATATGATTCTGCCTCTGAGCACATTTTTGATGTGCCTTCGCTTGGCTCAGAAAATCATCATCACCCTTCGGGGAAAAAGGGAGGAGGAGTAATTAATGGAAGCATTTATTCTAATCGGTTTAATTTTTTTATTCCTATTCCTCAATGTCCCGGTCGCCATCTCACTTGGCGCGTCAATTCTGATCTTTCTTACATTTTTCTTTGATCTTGTTTCTCCCTCGTGGCTTGCGCAGGGAATGTTTACCTCGTTGGACAGCTTTCCGCTGATGGCGGTTCCCTTCTTCATGTTTGCAGGTACGATCATGGAGCAGGGCGGTCTTTCCCGGCGTTTGATCAACTTTGCCCGATCCTTGGTGGGAAACACCTATGGCGGCATGTCGCACGTTATGGTGATTGCCTGTTTCTTCTTTGGGGCGATCTCTGGCTCTGGTCCCGCTACCGTCGCGGCGATCGGTGGCATTATGATTCCCGAGATGATCAAGGAAGGCTACTCCCGTAAATTCTCCTCCGCATTGGCTGCCAATGCGGGTAGCCTTGGCGTAATCGTTCCGCCCAGCATCCCCATGGTGGTTTACTGTATTGCCACCGGTGTTTCGGTCGGTGATCTCTTTCTCGCGGGATTTGGTCCCGGCATTGTCATTGCGGTCAGCCTTTGTATTGCCAGCCGGTTTATCCTTAAGAAGGAAAACACCATTGCCGTCCCGGAAGAAGGGCAGGCGAAGTCTTGGAACAGCAAGAGCAAAGAAATTTTTCTTGCGGCCAAAGATGCAATTTGGGCGTTGCTGATTCCTGTCATTATTTTAGGCGGCATTTATGGCGGTATTTTTACTCCCACCGAGGCGGCGGTTGTTACCGTTGTTTACTCGCTGATTATCAGCATTTTTGTCTATCGCGAAATGACCCCCATAAGAATCGTCAAGGCGCTGGTTGATTCCTCCAAGCAGGTGGGCAGCGTATTACTGATAGCCGCCTTTGCCACCCCGCTAGGGCGTCTGCTCACCATGATGCAGCTCCCCGGTATGGTCAAGGATGCCATTGTGGGCTTTTCGGACAACAAAATTGTCGTTCTGCTGCTGCTCAACGCTTTCCTGCTGTTCTGTGGGATGTTCCTTGATACCACCTCCTGCAACATGATTCTTGCACCGATTCTGCTGCCTGTGGCGCAGGCGGTTGGCGTCGATCCGATTCATTTCGGCGTCATTATGGTTGTCAACCTTGCCATCGGCTTTGTTACCCCGCCTGTCGGTGTTAATCTGCTGGTTGGCTCAAACACAGGAAAAATTTCCTTTGAGGAAATCGTAGTGGAAAGCGTACCAATGATTATCGCGCTGCTGATCGCTTTGATGATCATTACCTACTGCCCGGCGTTGAGCACCTTCCTCCCCTCTGTACTGAGAGGATGATGGCGGCAGTCGTATGATTCAGACAAAACGATTCTTTTGAAAGGAAACGAAGACAACTATGAGTACCAAAAAAAAAGCTATTTATATGTGGCCGTCTACTTGGGCGAAACCTTCGGTTCACGGAACACAGGGTGCTGTTAGCTGCAACAATGCCTATGCGACAAAGGCTGGTTTGGAGATACTGCGTCAGGGTGGAAACGCCTTTGATGCGACCGTGGCGGTATCACTGGCGCTATCGGTGGTTGAGCCATACCATTCCGGCATTGGCGGTGGCGCGTTTAGCCTGCTTTATCGTAGCAGCGACCAGAGCTATGCCGCCCTTGACGCAAGAGGAATTGCACCTCTCAAAGCGACCGCTGATCTCTTCCTCCGGGACGGCGAGGTGCAGGACGAATGGAAGGATCTCGGTGGACAGTCGGTTGCAATTCCCGGCCTTTTGCGTGCCCTTGACGTGATTCTCAGAGAGTATGGTACAATGTCACTAAAGGAGGTTGCCGCACCGGCCATCCGCTATGCGCAGGAAGGCTTTGGGATGAGCTTTGCCGGAAGCATCACAATGGAGGATGATTCGGTGCAAAGAAAGCGGCGCCTTTCTCCAGCATTTCGTGCGTTGTATCTCAAGGCGGATGGTTCTGCCTATCGGTTTGGAGAGACTGTCAAATTCCCTGAAATTGCCAATTTGCTGAAAACGCTTGTAAATGAAGGGGTGGACGCTTTTTATTCCGGTGAGATTGCCAAGAAGATCGTTTCGAGCATTAATGAACGGGGCGGCTGCTACGCCCTTGAGGATCTTAAGAGCTACCAACCGAAATTCCGCCCCCCGATTTATGGCTCTTATCGCGACTGCGGCATTGTGGCATTTCCCGCGCCCGGCGGTGGTCCTACCATTGTCGAGATGCTCAATATTCTTGAGCAGTTTGATCTCAGGGGGATGGGCCACAATACGACCGATTCGATTCATACCATTGCGGAAGCGATGAAGCTTGGTTTTGCCGATCGCGGCAGCGAGCTGGCAGACCCTGATTTTGTGAAGATCGACCTTTCTCAGCTGATCAGTAAGAGCTTTGCCAAGGCTCGCTCTATGTCGATTAATCCACGGTGGGCAGGCGCACCCTCGGTCGCTGCGGGGGAGCTTCCCCCGCAGGGGTACCCTGGGAACACCTCGCATTTTGTGGTCATGGACGGCGACGGCAATATTGTCACCCAGACGCAGACCATTCGTGACTGGTATGGCAGCGGCATCGTTGTGAACGGGCTTGGTTTTGTCCTTAATAATAACATGTCCGATTTCAGTGCAAAGCCCGGAGCGATTACCAGCCAAGGATTGACCTATAGCAGCGCAAACTGCATCGAGGGCGGAAAAACTCCACTGTCGAGCATGTCGCCCTGTATTCTTTCAAAGGATGGAAAGCCGTGGCTTGCGATCGGCGCGGCAGGAGGCCCCCGCATCATTACCGGCATCTTGCAGGGCATTATCAATGCGGTGGATTTTGATATGAAGCCCGAGCAACTAGTTCGTATGCCTTATATTACCTGCTTGACACGGGAGCAAGGACTTGAACTGGAGTTTGGCATTAACCGAGAAACCGCCAAGAATCTTGAAGCACGTGGACACAAGACGGTCTGCGTTCCAGCCGATTATGCGTTAAGCAGTATGCTTAACAGCGTCATGTATGTCGACGGAGAATACTATCCGTGCTCGACCGAGCGGGTTGACGGGTGCGGCGGCGCACTGCTACCCAATGGTAGAATGCTGATGGATGGCATCTGCGCTGTGGATTAAAGTAATTTCGCATAAAAATACTACCCGAAGCAGATCTTAAAATGGCTATCCCAAAATGCAGGAAAATGCATTTCGAGGTAGCCATTTTTCTCATCCATGGGACACAAACTGTCTTGATCAGCGAAACAGCCGGATATCCCCCGACTCGTTCAGATTTTTTAACAGCGAAAGGACGATCGGCACTCCGAAGAGGCCGAGGATTCCGAAAAGCTGCGCCCCGACAAACATGCCGGTCAGTGTTACGACCGGATGCAGCCCGAGCTGCCCGCCGACAATTTTCGGCTCGAGAATGTTGCGGATGACGGTGATCGCGAGGTAGACGATCGCCAGCCCCAGCGTCAGCCGGAAGTTTCCCTGCAGCGCCGAGATCAACGTCCACGGAATCATGATGCCGCCGGTTCCCAGCACCGGCAGAATGTCGAAGATCGAAATGCACAGCGCGATCAGAACCGAATGCTCCACCCCGATCAGCGTGAGACCGACCGCGAGCTCAATGAAGGTGATGCTCATGATCAGCGCGTAGGAGCGGATGCAGATCAACAGGGTGCCGACCAGATACTCCCGGATGTGAACAAGCAGCGCCTGTCCCCGCGTTGAAAACTGCCGCATCACAAAGCCGACGAGCAGGTCGTAATCCTTGGCGATGAAGAAGGTGGAGATGATCATCAGCAGCAGCTTGACAAAGAAGCCCGGCAGCGAGGAGGCATACCCCGAGATTGTGCCGATCGCCCCCACCGAGAGAGCCGAAACCGAGCTGCCCAGCGAATTGATCGCCTGAGAAAGCAGGTCGTTGACCGTCTGAGCCGCCGTCGGATCCATCCGCGTAAAGGTCTGCTCCAGCCAGGAGGAGAGGGAGAAAAGCACCGGCTCGATCTGGTTGGCATAAAGAGCCGGCAGCTGCAACACCAGCTGCTGGCCGAAGGTAAACAGCTTGACGCAGAG
Organism: uncultured Oscillospiraceae bacterium; assembly: GCA_964625135.1. Classification (GTDB taxonomy): domain Bacteria; phylum Bacillota; class Clostridia; order Oscillospirales; family Ruminococcaceae; genus Yanshouia. The sequence continues at coordinate 9,334 of CAZVAV010000027.1, forward strand.
CAGCGCGACGAGCAGTCCGATCGTCGAATAAAAGAGGAGCGCTGTGAGAATGGCGCAGATTCCCTTGCTCAGTCCGGTGTGTCTGGCGGCAAAGCGAATCGGTCGTTGCAGCGCCGCCGAAATGAAGAAGGCTGCGGCAAACGGAGCCACCATGGGCAGGGCATAGCGAATCGTGGCAAATGTGAGAAATAGCAGCGCGGCAATATAAACGAGGTTGATGAGAAAGTGCTTTCGATGCTCGAGTTCCATCTGGGTTCCCTTTCTCCCGCCTGTCCGGCGGGACGGATGTTCGATGCTCATTATGGTGCATTATATCCGGGGAGATGCACTCCCGTCAAGGCAGCTACAGGAAATTTTGACATATTTTTTGGGAAATCAAAAGCTTTAAAACGAAAACCCTAAAAATTTTACCCCCCGTTCATTGTTTGAAAGATTCTCCTCTGGTCAAATGGCCGTTGCTGTCGTATAATATCCAAAGTGCAAAATTGTGTCGATAGGAGAGAGATTGATGAAATTGCGTTTGATCGCTTTGATACTGGCCGGCGCCCTCGCGCTGACCGCCTGTAAGGCTTCTTCGTCCTCGCCCGCGCCGTCGCCGTCCGAAAGCGGCGCTTCGGGCTCGGGTGTGGAGCCGTTGGCGCCGGGGGAATTCCCCACGCTGGTCAAGGACGGAAAATTTGTCTTTGTCCCGCTGGAGCAGGTTTTCCCCGATGCGGATCTGATCTTTACGATGGAATACGAGCCTGCCGCCACCGCGGTGACCCGGCAGCACCTTGGCCTGCAATTTCCGAGCGGAATGGACACCGACTGGCTGGGTGACGCGGGCGTCAACGCCAACTATACCATCTATGACACCAAGGATCGCGAGGTGCGAGGCACCGTCAAAATCACCACCGCCCCGCCCGATCTTGCCGCGCAATACGGCACCAGCGATCCCGCCGAGCAGCTGGAGATGATGAAGTCGAGCTATTTCCCGGCTGCAGACGTCTTTACGGGGCTTAAAAAAGCGGTGGTCGAGGATTTTGGCTACGAGCTGGTTTTCGCGGAGCAGGCGGTTGCCGAGAGCCTCGGCTGGAACGGCTTTTATCTTGAGTTCATCGATCGCGGCACAGCCACCCGTTCGATGCGCTTCTTTGTCTGCAACGATGAAATGAACGAAAAGTACTATTCGTTCACCGCCAATGCCGACCTTCCGGTGGACGACGAGGAGATGGCGAACCGCTACCGCTCCTGCCTGTTCACCCTTGTGCCGATGGGGCAATGAGGTAGAATGAATTGCGCCGCCCGCCGGGAGCTTCCGGTGGGCGGCGCAAGTTGCTTTATTCGGATCGATTCGGGTTGTCCGTGAGACCGACGAGATAATCCAAGCTGATATGATAGAATGTAGCGAGAGCCACAGCCACATCAAGAGGATAATTTAAGACACCGGTTTCATACTGCGAATAGGTGTTTTGACTTACGTGAAGATATTGGGCGATTTGCTGCTGTGTAAGCTCTCGATCAATTCGGGTGTTTCGGAATCGCTCGTATTTTAAGACTTCCTGTTTCAAAATCATCACCACAAACAGCATATCCAATCTGAATATCAGATATTGATTTTTATCTTTTAATTAGATAAAATGCTCTTTATTCTAAATCCTCCCCCGGATATCGAACGGGTGATTGCATCGGAATGCTACCAAGCTTTGAAAAACGTCAAGGATATTCTTCAGGATAGCAATCTGAATGATCGTGAGTGTTTTATCAAAATAGAGGAAATCATTGAGGTTTTGAAAAAATCGGAAGCAATGCAGGAGAACGTCATGATTTTGGATAATCAGGACGGTAGCTCGGAAAAGATTTTGGTGTAACG
>CAZVAV010000028.1:0-11178 GCA_964625135.1 uncultured Oscillospiraceae bacterium
GAAAAAGAAAAAAGAAATCAGGGAGGGATGATCTAAGAAAAACGGCTTTATAATCGGATTTTTAGACGGAATCAAGCGAAATCGGGGAAGAGATTGACAAAACAAAAACGATTTTGTGGTTTCATATATTAAAATAACCTTCAAAAAATCCCGGTGGAATTTGGAAGCACGGTATCTTGACATTTGTTTTTAGAACCGATAAAATGAGCTAAAGAAAATTCAAAATCTTACATAAAAAATAAAATTTGAAGGTCAAAAAATTTTTTATGAGTTTTGGAGAGGGAAGAAGGTTCAAATATGAAAGCGTTGGTTTATGCAGGCCCCAAGCAGGCGGTTTTGCGGGATGTAGCGGAGCCGGTCGCCAGAGAGGGCGCGGTCAGGATTGATATCGATTACTGTGGCGTCTGTGGCTCGGACATCGGCATCTATCTGGGAACGCACCCCCGTGCGAAGGCTCCCCTGATTTTTGGGCATGAGTTTTTGGGACGTGTGGCCGAGGACGGCAAGCGGTTCAAAAAGGGAGACAGAGTGGTGGCTTTCCCGCTGCTTACATGCGGAACCTGCCTGCCCTGCCGCACCGGAAATTCCCACGTCTGCAATACGCTGGGTCTGATTGGAATTGATCAGGATGGCGGTATCTGCGAGAAAATCTATGCGGACGAGGACATTCTTTTTAAGGTACCCGAGGGGATGAGCGACCGGGCGGCTGTGGTCATCGAGCCGTTGGCGGTCATTCTGCGCACGATGCATCAGGCGGAATTCCGGGCGCGGGATGTGGCGGTTGTCATTGGAGCCGGCCCCATCGGGATGCTGACCGGTATCGTTTTGAAAAACATCGGCGCGTCTAAGGTGTTTATCTCCGACGTGGCGGAAAAGCGCTTGGCGATTGCCGCCGAGCTTGGCCTTACTCCGGTCAACGTTGGCAAAGAGGATCTCAACAAGGTCGTAAAGGCTGCTACCGGAGGCGAGGGCTGCGACGCGCTGTTTGAGTGCAGCGGATCGGCGCAGGCCGCGCTGGATATGACCGAGATCACCCGCGTCGGCGGAACGATCTGCATGGTATCGGTTCATAAAAAGCCCCACGAGGTCAATCTCCAGCAGCTCAACTTCAAGGAGCAGTGGATGATTGGCACCCGTGTCTATACCAAAGAGGAATTTGGCCGGGCGGTGGAGTATGCCAAGGATTTGGAGGCTCAGCTGGAAAAGGTGGTCACCCATATCGTCCCGCTGAAGGACGCCGAGCGTGTGTTTGACATGATCGCCGACGTCAATGAAGGAACGGTCAAGGTTGTCGTTGACTGCAAAAACCTTTGACATGCCGTCGCAGCGCGGTGCTGTCCGCGGTGCTTTGACGGAAACAATGTCAGGAGGCTGGAAAAGATGAATATTTTAGTGCTGGAGGCCAGCACAACCTCTGCCAAAGCGATGCTGTACCGCACCGGCGATCACAGCTTTGAGGTCAAGACCAGAGCCTATCCCGGCAACTACGCGGACGTCACGATTCACGATGCGCAGAACGTTTACCAATGTATGCTGTCGGTCGGGCGCGAGCTGCTGGCCGGTCGTCCGGTGGACATGATCGCGCTCGGCGGAACATGGCACAGTCTGGTGCTTTGTGACCGGGAGATGACGCCCGTCACGCCGGTGTACCTGTGGTCGTATACCGGAGCGGCTCAAATCTGCAAGCGGCTGCGGCAGAATCCCGCGTATGTCCGCGCCTATTACCAGAAGACGGGCTGCATGGTCAATGCGATCTACCCCTTCTTCAAGCTGATGCTGTTAAAGGAGCAGGGCTACGATCTGACCCAATACAACATCATGGGGCAGGGTACTTATAACAATTACAAAATGACCGGGCAGAGGGTTACCACGGCGTGTCTGGCATCGGGCAGCGGTCTGCTCAATACCTGGAGCGGGGCGCTCGATTCGGAGCTGATTGCCGAGCTGGGGATACGCGAGGAGCAGCTGTGCAGCATTGTGCCCTATCACCAGACCTTCCCGCTGCTGGCGGAGGCGGCGGATTTGCTGGGGCTTAAGCCGGGCATCCCGGTGATCCCCTGCAACTCGGACGGCGGGCTCAATCAGGTCGGGGCGGGAGCCGTATCCGAGGGTGTCATGACCTTTTCGGTCGGCACCAGCGGGGCGATCCGCCTGAGCACCGGCAGACCTGTTTTGCCGGAGCAGCCCAGCACGTGGTGCTACAGATCCCCGAAGAACTGGCTTTCCGGCGCGGCGACAAACGGCTGCTGCAACTGTCTGGATTGGTTCCGGGAACAGATGGGCGCTTCCGGGATGTCCTATGCCGAGCTAGAGCAGGGCGTCGCAAACGATACGGCCACGCCGGTGTTTCTGCCGTTTCTGTTCGGCGAGCGCTGCCCCGGCTGGAACGATGAGCGGGAGGGCGGATTCCTGCGCGTGCTGCCCCAGCACAAGCTACCCGACCTCTATCTGGCGGTGCAGGAGGGCGTACTGTTTAACCTCTATCACTGCTATCAGATTTTAAGCGAGGTCAACGGGCGTCCGCGCCGGATTCGGTTTTCCGGCGGAATCCTGCATTCAGAGCGCTGGACGCAGATGTGCGCGGATATTTTCCAGCAGGAGCTGGAGGTCAACCAAAACGAGCACGGCTCGCTTCTGGGCGGAGCGGTGCTGGCGATGGAGCTTCTGGGCGTGATCGACGACGCCTGCCGGTATGAGCCGCAGGAAAGCCGCGTCATCGTCCCCGACCCGTCCAAGGCGGGGCTGTATCGGGAAAAATTCGAGAGGTACTTAGCCTGCTATCAGACGGGCTGCTGACAAGGAGAGGGAGAGGTTTATTTGAAACTGTTTGATCTGACCGGTAGAAAGGCCATTGTCACGGGTGCGACCCGTGGCTTAGGCTCCGGCATGGCGGAGGGCCTGATGGAGGCCGGCTGTGAGGTTGTCGTGGTCGGCTCGAGCGAGAGCGCGCTCAAGGCAGCCGAGGCATTTTGCGCAAAGGGCTTTCGGTGCCACGGAATCGCCATCGATCTCGGAAACCGCGAAAAGCGCCGCGAGGGCTTCGCACAGGCTGTTGCACTCCTCGGCGGACATCTTGACATTCTGGTCAACGCCGCGGGCATTCAGCGCCGACACCTTTGCGAGGAATTCCCGATTGAGGACTGGGACGATGTTCTGGAAATCAATCTGACCGCTGCCTTTGAGATGTGCCAGATGGCGGGACGCCAGTTCATGACGCAGGGCACAAAGGGCAAGATCGTCAACATCGCTTCGATGCTTAGCTTCTTTGGCGGCTACACCGTTCCCGCCTATGCGGCCAGCAAGGGCGGCGTGGCGCAGATGACCAAGGCGTTTTCCAACGAGTGGGCGGGCAAGGGCATCAACGTCAATGCGATCGCCCCCGGCTATATGGCGACCGAGATGAACACGGCGCTGCTCAATGACGAGGGTCGCAATACCGAGATCCTTTCCCGCATTCCGGCGCACCGCTGGGGCACCCCCGCGGATATGAAGGGGCTGTGCATCTTCCTTTCGAGCGATGCCTCGGATTATATGGACGGAACCGTCATTCCCTGCGACGGCGGATACCTCGCAAAATAAGATCGGGACAAATGCCCGAGCAACCTGTTCGTTATGTGGCCGATGACCACTTGATTAAGAAAATTTTAGGAGGAAAAGACGATGAAAAAGAGAATCTTAGCGTTGACAATGGCGGTAGCAATGATGGCTACGCTCGCGGCCTGTGGAGGAAGCAGCTCCAGCAAGACAGAAAGCGCAGCGCCCAGTGCCGCCGGCTCCACCGCAAGCACCACGAGCGCGCCCATCGAGCTGGTCATGGGCAATGTCACCTCGTCGAGCGCCAAGGATGCGGTTACAGAGGTGTTTATCCCCAAGGTTGCGGAGTATTCCAACGGCACCATCACCATCAAGCATTTCCCGGACAACCAGCTCGGAAATGACGAGCAGAGCTTTGCCATGACCCAGACCGGCGAGTGCGACATCGCGGTTGGCTCCACCTCCTCGGTGGCCGTTACCTACAATGATCTGTTCATCTATGATGCGCCGTATCTGTTCCTGGACAAGAAGGAAGTTTACGACGTTGGCTTTGGCGGCGAGGCCGGCAAGGCGATTCTCAACGGCTTTGACGGCTATGGCCTCAAGGGTCTGGCCTTCTGGGAGAACGGCTTCCGCAACATCACCACCAACAACAAGGACATCGCCGCTGTGGGTGACCTTCAGGGACTGAAGATCCGCACCATGGCCAATGAAATCCATCTGGCGGCCTGGAAGGCCATGGGCGCCAACCCCACCCCGATGGCCTTCTCCGAGCTGTTCACCGCGCTGCAGCAGGGAACCGTCGACGGACAGGAGAATCCGCTCGGCATCATCGTCGGCAACAAGTTCGAGGAAGTCGAGAAGTTCTGCACCCTGACCGAGCATGTTTACACCCCCTACTATGTCGTCATGAACCTCGAAAAGTGGAATTCGCTGTCCGCCGAGCAGCAGGACGCCCTGACCCGCGCGATGGCCGAGACCACCCAGCGCCAGTATGAGCTTTCCCAGCAGTATGAGGATACCGCTGTTTCCACCATGGAGGCCGCCGGCTGCAAGGTTCGTACCCTCACCAACGAAGAGAAGCTTGGCTTTAAGGACGCTGCCGACAAGGCCAACAGCATTGAGGCTGCCAAGAAGATCATGTACAAGCCCGAGCTCGCGGATCAGATGTCCAAGGAGCTGGAAGCTTTCAGAAACAAGTAATCACGCTGTCACGTTTGTTTGCAGGTCCCCTGCCCGGCAGGGGACCTGTGACAGCAATACCAGCGAGCAGAGGAGAATCACATCTTGAAAAAAGTTCTCAAATGGCTGGATGATAACGCAGAGGTCTTTCTCTGTGTCATTCTGATGTCGGTCATGACCCTGCTGGTTTTCGTGCAGGTTGTGATGCGATATGTCTTTAACAACTCGCTCTCCTGGTCGGAGGAGCTGGCACGATACGTCTTTATCTGGCTGATTTATCTCGGTATCAGCTACGGCTGCAAGCTGAGAAAGCACATTAAAATTGATGCGGCGCTGTACCTCTTCCCGAAAAAGGTGCGCCCCTATGTGGTCATTCTGGGCGATGTTCTGTTTATTGTCTTTGCGGCCTACGTTGTTTGCACCGGATTCCAGTTCTCGATGGATCAGGTGAAGTACCATATGCACTCGCCTGCGTTGAAGATTCCGTTCCAGTATATCTACATGTCCACCGTGGTCGGCTTTGGTCTGGCCGTTTTCCGCGAAATTCAGACCATTATTTATCGGATTAAATGCCTGAGAAACGGGGAGGAGTGTGAAGGATGACTGGACTTGTATTGTTTGGCACTCTGATCCTGTTCCTGATTGTGAATGTTCCGGTGGGTATTTCGATCGGTCTGGCTTCGCTGTCGGCTGTTGCGGTTACCCCCCGTATGACCTCGAGCTTTATCGTGAGCCAGCTGATCAGCGGCAGCGATTCCTTCCCCATCATGGCGATTCCGCTGTTTATTCTGGCGGGCGAGCTGATGGCCGCGGGCGGTGTTTCCAAGCGGATTCTTAACGTCTGCAACGTGTTCTTCGGACGTGTCACCGGCGGTCTGGCAATCGTCACCGTTATCGTGTGCATGTTCTTCGCCGCCGTTTCCGGCTCCGGCCCCGCTACCGTGGCCGCCGTCGGCAGCATGGTGGTGCCGACCATGCTTGAAAAGGGCTACAGCAAAAGCTTTACCCTTGCCTGTGTGGCCTGCGCGGGCTGCATCGGCGTTATCATTCCGCCGAGTATCCCGATGGTCATCTACGGCACCTCCACCAACACATCGATCTCCGCCATGTTTATGGCCGGCTTCTTCCCCGGTCTGATGATCGGGCTGGTGCTGATCGCCGTCTGCTATTTTTACTGCAAAAGAATGGGCTGGGGCGGCGGCGATGTTCGCTACACGCTCAAGGATAAGCTCCTTGCTGTCTGGGATGCGAAGTGGGCGCTGATCGATCCGATCATCATCCTCGGCGGCATCTACGGCGGCTTCTTCACCCCCACCGAGGCGGCGGCTGTGGCTGCGGTTTATGCGCTGATCTGCGGACTGTTCATCTACCGTGAGCTCAACCTCAAGCAGCTTTATCAGACCATTGCCAACGCCTGCTCCACCAACGGCACGACGATGGTCATCATCGGCTGCGCCACGGGCTTTACCCGCATTCTGACGATGGAGCAGATCCCCGCGCTGGTCAGCCATGCGCTCATCAGCCTGTCGGACAATCCCATTGTCATTCTGACCCTGATTAATATCCTGCTGCTGTTCGTCGGCTGCTTTATGGATACCACTCCGGCCATGATGGTGCTTTCGCCCATTCTGCTGCCGGTGGCTCTGGAGCTGGGTCTGTCTCCGGTACATTTTGGCATCATTATGGTGGTCAATCTGGCCATCGGCTTCATTACCCCGCCGCTCGGCATTAACCTGTTTGTGGCGGCACGGGTGGGCAATGTCAAGCTGGAGGTGGTGTGCAAGGGAATCATCCGCTTTGTCATCGCGATGATTTTCTGCTTGCTGCTGATCACCTTTATCCCCGCGATTTCTGAGTTCCTGCCCAGAGTTTCGGGTATGCTCAAATAGGACAAGGAAAAGGAAAGTCGCTGCGCAACGCAGCGACTTTCCTTAACAGCTTAATTTTCGTGTGGGAGGAGAGGATGCCGTGCTATACACACTGCTGTGCCTGATGTTCAAGGTGTTTTTTATCGTGGCCATTGGCTATGTGCTGCGGCGGAACAATATCCTGACCGGTCAGGATCAAAAGAGCTGCACCAATCTTCTGATGAAGGTGGCCGTTTACTTTACCGTCGTGATGTCCTCCCAGCAGGAATTTTCCATCGAGGCCGCGCAGGTTATTTTGAACGTTTTTGTGTATGCGCTGCTTTTTTTCGCGATCTGCATCCCCGGTACCGTTTTTTTGAGCCGAAGGCTGAAGCTGGAGGAGGACAAGCGGCGGGTTTTTGTGTCCTCAAACGTATTTTGCAACGTAACCTTTGTCGGCTATCCAATCCTTCAGGAGCTTTACGGAAATATTGGGTTACTTTGTGCCGTGGTGTTCAGCATGGTTTATAACGTGCTGTTCTACACCTGGGGCATGGCTTATTTGGGAGAGAGGGAGCGGGTGAGCGTTCGCTCGCTTTTTCGCAATAAAATCGCGATCGTGTCGGTGCTGGCGCTGGCCGTGTACTTTCTTCAAATCCGCATTCCGGAACCGTTTTTCAGTACATTTCATGTTCTTGGCTCGCTGACGATGCCGCTGTCGATGCTGATCATCGGCTGCAATCTGGCGCAGTCGGGAATACGCAATATCATCCGAGGCAGAGAGCTTTACCTTTCCACGGCCTTGCGGATGGTGATCGTGCCCGGCGTGGTCTATTTGGTGATGACGGCTCTGTCGGCGGAGCCGCTGCTCATCCGGGTCAGCACCATCATCGCGGCGCTGCCCGCGGGAGCCATGACCACCATTGTGGCGGAGGAGTATCACCGTGCGCCCGGCTACGCGGCAAATATTATGGTGCAGACGATGCTGGCAATGGCGCTTACCCTTCCGCTTTGGGTGTTTCTGGTAGGCATCTGATTGCGGAGCAGGCAGACGCAGACGGGGCGCTTTGCCAAAATAATCACAGATTGATTGAACAGGAGGATATCATATGGTCATCACAAGGATCAGCACCTATCTGGTTCGGCCCCGCTGGGGCTTCGTCAAAATCGAGACGGACGAGGGGCTCACCGGCTGGGGCGAGGCTGTGATCGAGGGGAAGGCCGCCACCGTGCGCGCCTGTGTTGAGGAGATGGAGCCGTATCTGCTCGGGGCGGATCCCATGCGAATTGAAGACCTTTGGAATGTGCTTTACCGCGCCGGCTTCTATCGGGGCGGGCCGATTCTGATGAGCGCGATTGCGGGCATCGATCAGGCGCTCTGGGACATCAAGGGGAAATTTTTCAACGCGCCCGTCTACCAGCTGATGGGCGGCGCGTGCCGTGACAGGATGAAGGTCTATTCCTGGATCGGGGGCGACCGACCCAGTGATGTGGCTCGGATGGCCAAGAAAAAGCAGGAGGCCGGCTTTACCGCGATCAAGATGAATGCCACCGAGGAGCTGCAAATGGTTGACAGCTATGAAAAAATCGACGCCGTGCTGGAGCGTGTGGCCTCGATTCGGGAAGCCACCGGCAAGTATTTTGGCATTGCGGTGGATTTTCATGGCCGTGTGCATAAGCCAATGGCGAAAATTCTCGCCAAAAAGCTGGAGGAATTTGACCCCATGTTCATTGAGGAGCCGGTGCTCTGCGAGAATATGGGGGATTTCAAGGAGATTGCGGCAGCCTGCAATATCCCGATTGCCACCGGTGAGCGGCTGTTCTCCCGCTATGACTTCAAGCGTCTGCTTCAGGCGGGCGGTGTGGATATCATCCAGCCCGACCTCTCTCACGCGGGCGGCATCACCGAGGTGAAGAAGATTGCCTCGATGGCCGAGGCGTTTGATGTGGCCTTGGCGCCGCATTGTCCGCTGGGCCCCATCGCGCTAAGCGCCTGCCTGCAAGTCGACGCGACCTGCTACAATGCGTTTATTCAGGAGCAGAGCATGGGAATTCACTATAATGAATACCACGATCCGCTCGATTATATCCTCAACCCCGAGGATCTGGCCTTCCGCAACGGCTGCGTCGAGCTGCCCCGTCGGCCGGGACTGGGCGTGGAGGTAAACGAGGCGCTGGTGCAAGAGGAAAACAAGACGCCGCATAGCTGGAAGAACCCCGTCTGGCGGCATCAAGACGGCTCTGTGGCGGAGTGGTGATTGAAAATGGAACAGCAGTTGATTCAAATTCACCCTCGTGACAATGTGGCGGTCGCGCTGCATGACCTTGCGCCGGAGCAGCAGGTATCCCTGAATGGGCGAACGCTTCAAACGCAAGAGGCCATTCCCTTCGGCCACAAGATCGCGCTGGAAAACCTGCCGAAGGACGCTGTCGTCACCAAATACGGAGCGCCCATCGGCCACACGACGCAGGCCGTCCGGGCGGGAGAATGGCTGCACAGCCATAACCTGAAAACGAATCTGGAAGGGCTTCTCGAATACCGCTACGACCCCGCCCCCAAAAGCACGGTCGACCGCGGAGGGCTGCCCGGCTCCTTTTTGGGATATCGGCGCGCAAACGGCCGCGTGGGTACTCGCAACGAGCTGTGGATTATTCCCACCGTCTCCTGCGTGAACCGCACGGTGAGCCGCTTGGCGCAGACAGCCGAAAAGCGGGGTCTGCGGGCGGGTGAGGGAATTTTCGCCTATCCTCATAACGCGGGCTGCTCGCAGCTGGGCGACGACTTTGTGCTGACCCAGCGTCTGCTGGCAAACCTTGTCCACCATCCCAATGCCGGAGGGGTGCTTCTGGTCAGTCTGGGCTGTGAGAATAACGACCTTGAGCATTTTCTCCCCGTGCTGGGCGAATACGACCATAGCCGCATCCGCACCATGATATGTCAGGATGTCCAGGGGGATGAGATCGAGGAAGGGCTGCGGTTGATCGAGGAGCTTGCCGCTGTGATGGAAGGGGACAGGCGGGAGGAGGTTCCCGCCGGAGAGCTGGTGCTCGGCTTCAAATGCGGCGGCTCGGACGCGTTTTCCGGCATCACGGCAAATCCGCTGTGCGGGCGTATCTCCGAGTGGGTAACCGGGCTGGGCGGCACGGCGGTGCTGACCGAGGTGCCCGAAATGTTCGGCGCGGAAACCCAGCTGATGAACCGGGCGGACAGTCCGGAAACCTTCGACAAGGTCGTCACGATGATCAATTCCTTCAAGCAGTATTACCTGCGCTACAACCAGCCGATCTACGAGAATCCTTCTCCGGGCAACAAGCGCGGCGGCATCACCACGCTGGAGGAAAAGTCGCTCGGCTGCATCCAAAAGGGCGGTCACGCCACCGTGACCGACACGTTGGAGATGGGCGGGGTCTGCGTTCGACCGGGGCTTAATCTGATGACCGGGCCTGGCAACGACAGCGTTTCGGTGACCAATCTGCTCACCGTGCAGGCGCAGCTGCTGCTGTTCACCACCGGCCGTGGAAATCCGCTGGGGACAGCGATTCCCACGATCAAGATCGCCTCGAACCACGCGCTGTTTGCGAAAAAGGGCAACTGGATGGATTTTGACGCCGGAATGGTTTTGGAGGAGGGCGGACTCGAGCGCGCCGCCCGGGAGCTGTGGCAGCAGGTGCTGGAGGTGGCCTCCGGCCTGCGTCAAACCAAAAACGAGGAGAGCGGCGACCGCGAGATCATGCTCTTCAAGGACGGCGTTATTTTGTAGTGGAGGTGTAAACCGTGGCATTGAAAACAGTGAAAGAGGGAAATGTCGTAACTCGGCTGGCCGAGTCGACCCAACTGCCCCGCATGGTTCGGGTACGGCAGCTTCTCGATCACAGCCATATTGACCCGGCGCAAATTCCGGGACTGGTTGCAGAGCAGCTCGAGCCGATGCGCTCGCGCATTTACCCGGGGATGAAAGTGGCGATTACCTGCGGAAGCCGGGGGGTGGCCAACATCGCCATCATCACCCGTGCGATTGTGGAGTTTGTAAAATCCTGCCGGGGCGAGCCCTTTGTCTTCCCCGCCATGGGGAGCCACGGCGGCGCGACGGCAGAAGGGCAGCGGGAGATTCTTTCGGGCTACGGTGTAACCGAGGAGTTTTTAGGCTGCCCCATCCGCGCCACGATGGAGGTGGTGCAGATCGGTGAAACCGAGGAGGGGATGCCGGTCTTTATCGATCGCTATGCCCACGAGGCGGACGGCATCATCCTCTGTGGCCGGGTCAAGGCGCATACCGCCTTCCGGGGCCCCTACGAGAGCGGAATTTTGAAGATGGCGGTCATCGGAATGGGCAAGCAGCACGGTGCGGATCGCATCCACCGGGACGGCTTTTTCGAGCTGGGCAGGCTGCTGCCGATGATCGCCCGGGTCATCTTTGACCGAACCAACATTCTCGGCGCGGTGGCGGTGGCGGAAAACGCCTTTGACCAGACCTGCATTCTCGAGGGGCTTTTGAAGGAGGAGATTTTCGAGCGGGAGCCGGATATCCTCCGACGTTCCAAGGGGCGGCTGGGTCGCATCTTTTTTGACGACATCGACGTGCTGGTCGTTGACCGCTTGGGCAAGGACATCAGC
>CAZVAV010000029.1:0-11047 GCA_964625135.1 uncultured Oscillospiraceae bacterium
AGCTCCTGTATCATCGGAATAATTTCGCGAAGCGGCTCGGCGTCCTTTTTCACGTTGGCAGCCACAATCTTTTGCAAAAAAAACTCATACAGAGAATCGAGACCGTTGGAAACCTCATACTGAAAATCCAAGGTGCTCCTGAGGTGATTAAGAATTCGCTGAGCCTTTTTGAGTGCTTCATTGACCTTTTCATATTCCTTTTGTTCGATCAAAAGCTGGGCAAAGCTCAATTGCTTGATAATCTCTTCATACAATCTGCTCAGCATCTCTCCCGGCGTCATCGTCAGAATCGATTGCTGTTTATAGGTCTGATACGGATTTACCGCCATGATGATTTCACCTCATCCTGTTCTATGAAAACTGCTGCGTGAGCCAGCCACTTTGCGTGTTAAGATTCGAGAGAGCGGTTTCCATCGAGTTAAACTGGCGCCAATACCTTGATTTTTCCTTCTCGTATTTGTTTTTCAGCTCTTTGATCCGGCTGCTGAGCGAGATCAGCTTTTTGGTCAGGGTATTGGTGACCGAGCTGGCCTTACCCGAAGCGCCCGCCAGTGAAACCAGCGTGCCCTGACTGCCCGAGCTGGTGCTGGCGGTCTTGCTAAGCGCCTGATTCATCTTCACCGCAAGCCCCTCCTCCGCGTTGGAGAACAGATCCTGCAGCGCCTGCGGATTCGACTCGATCATTTCCTTTAGCTTGGCCTCATCAATCACCAGCTTGCCCTTGTCCTTCCACTCGCTGCTCGTCTCGATGCCGACCTGATAGAGTGCGTATGCGCTTCCCGCGGGCTTGGTGTAAAGGATCGAGCGCATGCTGCTCAAAAAGCTGGAGATGCTGTCATCCTTGCGCAGCAGGCCTTCCTTTGCTTTTTCCTCCCAAAGCTCGATTTCCTTGTCGCTCATATCCTTCTTCTGGGCGCTGGTCAGCGGGGAGTAATCCTTGTAGGTCGCCTCAGCATCGACCAGCTTATTGAGCTTTTCGATCATCTCGTTATACTTGTCAACAAAGGATTTGATCCCATCAAAGATCTGGTCGGTGTTGCGGGTTGTCGTGATTGTTTCCGCTTCTCCGGTCAGCGTCAGCTCACCCTTTTCCGAAAGGTAGCCGTTGGGGTCGATGATCCAGCCCTTCTTATCGCCCTCGGTGGTAATTGCTCCGTTTTTATCGACCGCATAGCGATTTCCGGACGCATCCACCCACTCGTCGCCCGACTTGGTCAGCCGCTCATTGGAAACCGATCCAGTCGCGTCGGTCAGCGAGAGGGTCAATCCGTTGACCGTGAAGGTGTTGCTGCTGCGCTGCACCGTCACACCGTTGACGCTGACAATGGCGTTCTGACCCTCGGTCACCTTGGCGGCGTTCCCCTGTGTCTGACCAAAGCTAAGGCTATCCGTTCCAAAAAGCTTGGTGAGCTCACCAGTGATTTGGACGTCACCCTGCTTGGTGGAGCCGAAGGTGATTCTGCCGTCTTCAAAGCTCGCTGTAATTCCTGTTGTGCCTGTTTCGGCATTGATCTTTTGAAGAAGCGTCTCAATGGTATCGCCCTCGGTATAGCTTATCGTCCTGCCACTTCCAAGGTCAAGGGTGCCGTTCCCCTTGATTCCTACCTCAGAAAGCTTCTTTGTAGTCTCAGAAACCACATTGCTGGCGTTATTAAAGCCGAACGCTGCCTGCAAGTTTCCTCCGGCTGCAAGCATATCAAGCGCCTTATTCGTCTCCTCGCCCGAGCTTCCCGCGGTTGCGTCATCAAACGAGACCTTGGCGCCGTTACGCACCTCAAGGCGATACCCATCGGTCGAATTCCCCACCAGCTCAATGGCCTGAATGTCGTCGGTAACACTGTTCGCCGTACCGCCGTCAACATATCCAAAGCGGCTGGCAAGGCCCTCGTTGACGAGGGTCATGACCTCATCCCGGGTGTAGGTGCGCTTATCCGCCTTTTGCGGGACATGGATGCTGTAGCCGGTTCCATCCACCGTAAAACGGAAATATCCCGACGTAAAGCTCGAAACGCCCATGCCAAATTCCGTTGAGCCACCCAGTGTATCGGAAACCAGCGTGCTTCCCGTGACCTTATTCCCTGTCGCAACATTCGCATCACCAAACAGGACATTGAGCAGATTTCCCTCACTCTGCTCCATCCGAACCGAATGACCCGCGCCGGTGTTGCTTGATTCAATCGTAAACTTATCCTCAATGTCGCTGTAGGTCACCCGAACCCCGGCGGCGCTGGAATTGATCTTCTTCATGACCTGGCTCAACGTAGTCTCGCCGCTGAAGGAAAAGGACACGTCATTGATCTGAAAGGAGAATCGATCCCCCTCGAGCTTCTGCACAAAGTTCATGTCCTTGAGCATCTGCCCATTGCTGATCTTGTTCGATTCGCCGTCCTTGACCCCAAGCAGCGCAAGACCGGACTTGTCGCCGCTGATCGAAACGACGTTGCCCTCGCCATTGGCCTTGAGGGTAAATTCGCCGTCCTTGACCCCAACGGTCACCCAGCCGGAGCCAAAGGCATTGTTGATCCGGGTTTGCAGTTCCTTTTGCAGATCGCTGCTTTTATCAACGCCATCGAGCGTAATCGTACGCTTGAGCCCATTGAGGGTCATCGTGAAGGAAGCCGCGGTATCGGCCTTGACCGTGCTGGTCAGACTGCCGTCAACCGATTTTTTACCGGCGGTCAGCCCGAGCGTATCCAGTCCCAGCTTAGAGGACTTAGCCGAAACCGAGACCTCCCCGCCGCTCAGGGTCAGGATGCCCTTGTCATCGATCGCGGCGGTGACGGAGGTAATCCCCTCACCGGTCAGCTTATCATTGATTTGCTTGGCAATTTCCTTCTGCTTGTCCGCTTCCGAAGCGTTGGAATCGACGGTAAGCTGAATTTCAACCTCTTTTCCGTCGACCGAAAGAACCACCCGGCGTTCCAGAGCCGAAAGATCCATCTCGCCGCTGAGCGTACCGCTGACCGCCGAGCCGGACTGAACCTTCGATGAGGTGGCGATCTGAGCGACCTGCACAGAGGTCTTTCCACTCGCCGCACCGGTGGAGGCAATGGCCGAAAAGGCCTTGCTCGCGGTGACGGCCGACATCGCGTTAAAGAATTCGGACGACATCAGGTTTGTCGAAGAGGAGGAGCCAAAAAAGCTGTTCTGAAAGGAGTTGAGGTTGGAAATAATTTCGCGGTACATCTCCTGCCGCCAGATGGTCACCTGCTTTTCGGCCTCGGCCTTATCGATCTTCCCCTGAGTTCCCGAGAGCATGCTCTCGACCATGCTTTCGGTATCAATTCCCGACACCAGTCCCGCCATTCCACGGCTCGAAAAGGAGCTGGTGCTGTAGCTGCTGGAAGAGCTGATTGTACTCATTGCTAATGGCCTCCGTTCTATCCGGGTTGCAAAATTTCATATTCATTCTTTATAAAATATATCGGATGGTTTCTAAAAAAATAAAGTTGAGCGGCAAACTTTTATCAGGCCTTTACCTTTCTTCCGTCCAGCAATCCACCTTGGGAACCCAGATCGGCCATAACCAGGTATTTAGACGCCTGCGCACCCGCTCCGCGATTGTTTTCCTTGATTTTTTCCGTCAGGAATTCCAGCTCCTCTTCAATTCGATCGGCCACCAGCATATCCAGCCTTTCGATGCGGCAGACAACCGAACGGATCACAAGGGCGGCGTCAAACAAAGGCAACAGCTCGGGCAACAGTGTGCTACGTTCCTCCCGAAGCTTCAGCACCGATGAAATCCGTGAGCCCTGCTCCCCCATTTCTGAAATTGTGTGGGCAATCGCGCTGTCGAGGAGATCAATTTGGGCAATCTGCTTTTCCCGAAGGGCAATTTTTTCAGGGAGCTGGTCGGCGGAGCAGGACAGCATCTCCTGCGTAGCCGCCTCATAACACCGAAAAGCCTCCTGCTTCTGCCGGATCAGCGCGAGAAGCGAATCAATATTTTTCATATTTTCTACCTTTTTCTTTCACAGGGATTGATTTTTCCGAAAAGTGACGATATAAAGTGTATTAGGGATGCGTTTCCATCGATTTGTTCATGGGCGGCCTAATTTCACGAAAGGACGGATGCTTATGTTTTTACCGCCTCTTCCGGGCAAGCATGTCTTTCCCGCCATTGTGAAAACCGAGGATGACCGGGTTCTGGCGGAAGGATATGCGCATGTTTCCCTCTCAGAGGGGTATGTGGATTTCAGAGGCCCCTTTGTGCCCTCCTTCTTTTTAGGAACCACGGTGAAAATTATCAGGGTGGAGGAGGAGCGCGAGCTCAACTGTTTTATTGGCAAGGCCTATCTCTCCTCCCCCGATTTGCTGCGCATCATCGGTGTCGATAAAAAGATGCTCGCCGAGGTAGAAATTGAATCCCTGCACGGAATTTCCCTCTCTGGCCGCGCCAGCCCCATTGTGTCAAAGTGCAGCATCTTTCAGTTTGTCGCCGACCATCTGCTGCGCTTTTCCATCTCGGTTTTTGAAATCTCCCTCTCCAAAATCAAATTTACCTCCACCCAATACTTTGAACTGGAAGAATATTTGCAGGTCTCACTGCCGGAACCGCTGCCACTGAAAAAGCTGGTGGTGCAGGTAAAGGATCAGCTGCTGTTCGGCCAGAAGGAGATCGGCTACCGCTGCGACATTATTTCGCTGCCCCCTACGGGCAAGCAGGCTCTGATCGATTATCTGACCTCCCATACCATCGAAGAAGAGGAGGAGCAGGACGGCGGCTACTTGTGAGGCTCGTCGCTTTCTTTTATGCCATGCTCGGCCAGAAACGATAGAAACGCAGCCTTGGGCGCCGCCTGATTTGCCGCCTCGATATTGCTTTCCCGGGTCAGGCAGAGCTCTTTGCGCATAATCCGGTACTTTTTGGGAGCCTTGATTCCCACCTTGATCTGATCCCCCGAAAGCTCGACGATTTTGATCTCGATTTCGTCGCCGATCATCAGGGCTTCACCAACTCTGCGCGCTAAAATCAGCATCAGGTTTGCCCCCTTTTCTCCCCGAACAAGGGGGCTCGGATCGGGTAATCGCCATCCAGGATGACCTGCATCCCGCGCCGCCGGGTGAGGTTGACGACAACCGGACTTCTGAGATTGACGGTTGAGTCCTTAAAATCAGGCGCTACCACCACGACCAGTCCAACCCAGTACTCCCCTTCCCCAAGTAATTGCGGAAACTGCTGTGCAAAAGCGGGGCCTCCCGCCTGTGCAATGATCGACGGGTCGGCCAGCACAAAGCAGATGTGGGGATTTTCAACCGACTGCAGCCAGACGATATGCTGGTTTTCCTCCTCATAGAGAAAAACATATTCCTTGAGCTCCTCAAAGCCGTAAATCGGAGAATCAAACCGGATGATGTCCTCGGAAGAGACTGCGACCGTCCCGAAATCTCTCGTTTCAATGATCATTCGTGTCACCTCGTTCTTTTCATGATAGCACAACAGCTATGCAAGGAAAATCCGCTGCATAGCTGTTTTTTTGTTTTATGCGCTTACTTCCTCATAATCCGGGCTTGCACTCGGAGGAACATAGCTGGGTCTGCCCAGATATTCAATCTTGACGCTCGGATACTGATCAATGATCATCTGGTACTTTCCCGGGATGTAGGAAAGGACATTTTTGTCCAGCTCCCAGTCGGTCTCGGTACGACCCGGATTCACCGAAATTTGCATTTCATTGGGTGTCCATGAGATCGAGGGGCCAACGCTGGGGAGAAAGGTGGTAATCGTCTCAGGCTGCTCGGCCAGCTTCTGCGAAATCAGCTGAGAAATGGTGACCCCGTCCTGAATCTGCCCTACCTGTGTTCCAAAACGGGACAGCTCGGCGGTAGCCTCCAGAGCGGCTTGCATCCCCTTTTCCGCCTGATCTGCAATCAGCGCCGGGGCGCTGAAAAGCCCTATGCTGCGGCGCATATCGGTGGTATCCAGCCGCACCTGGATGTTTCGCGACTGCATGTTGATCGTAAATGGCTCGCGCTCGGTTCTCATGACAGGATTCTCCGCCGGCTCAACCTCCAAGCGGGGACGCTGTATTTTAATTTGGTATTCCATCGGAATACTTTGAATTTTAATCAACTGCACATAAGTCACCCCTTAAGAGCAAGTCAAGGCTTAATTCTACTTAATGAAATCCATCAGAGACATCGGTAAAACCTGAGAGCTGAATTGATAGGTTGCCGACATGAGCGCGCTGTACATCTTCCAATTCATCGATTCCTCGGCGGTATTCGATACCTCCAGCTTCTGCTGCAGGGTGGTAAGGTTCAGGACGTCATTTTCGATCCTCTCCTGCGCCTTCTCAAGAAACTGGGTCTTGGTTCCGATCTCGCTGATCTGGAGGTTCAGCAGCTCGTTCTGCCCCTCCAGGTTCTTGCTGAGCGATTGCAGTGCGTCGCGATCCAGCGGATCATCCCGAAGCAGGGCGGCCGCGTCATTGAGCATATTAAACACATTGTTGGAAACCCCATCGGCGCTTTTCCCAAACCCCAGAACCTCAAGACCCGAGAAGGTGATTTTGAAAGCGGATTTCCCATCCACCGAATCTCCGCTCATCGTGAGCCCCAAGCCGACGTCGATGTATTGGTCTCCGTTTTGGGGAATCGCTATGCTGGGGCTCGCCGGATCGGCGGGGTCGTTATAATAATACTTTCCATCGGTTTCATCATACCGGATGTCGTCAACCGCATACCCATGATAGGTCATCCGGCCATCCGCATTCACATCAAACGGCCCCTCGCCGTTTTCGGTGCCGCCAAACAGATAGCTGCCGGAGAATTGGGCGTTGGCAAACTGGAGAATTTCATCCCGCAGATTCTCCAGCTCTGTGGCAATGGTATCGCGGGCAGTTGCGTTGGGGTCGTTCATTCCTTTTCCAATCAGCTGCTCCCGCGCACTCTGGAGAATTTCGTTGATCGAACTCAGATTGCTCTCGGCAGACGAAAGGCGTCCCTGTACGTCCCGGACATTGGTGGAATAAAGATCGTTTTGAAACAGCTCCTGCCTGACCCGCAATGCCCGGGACGTATCCGAAATACTTTCGGAAGCCTTGGAATATTTCTGGCCGAGCATCCGCTGCTCCGACTTTGAAAGGCGCGACAGGTTGCGATTCATCGTACGCAGGTAATTGCGCACCATCGAATTTTGTGTGACTCTCATGGAGCTGATGCCTCCGTTTCTCTTTTCACTCTGTTATCTTATCTGCCGACCAAACCCATTTGGTTGATGATCACGTCGAGCACCTCATCCATTGCCGTCATCAGACGGGAAACCGCCTGAAAGGACTTTTGGTACATCATCATGTTGGTGGTCTCTTCATCCTTTGAAACGGCCGAAATCGAGTCACGCTGGTTGAGCAAATCGTCCGCCACCGCGCCCGCCGCGTCGAGCCGACCCTGATAGTAGCTTTCCTCGCCCACGCAGGTGCTGTGAATATCGCCGATAAAATCAGAAAAGCTTCCCACAAAGGTCTGGCCTCTGGTGGCGAATACCGTTGTTTTATCGCTGGTCAGCAGCGTATTCATCTTGTGGAAAAAGTCCGCGTTCGACGTGCTGGTCGCGCTGGGGAACGCATAGGTGACTTCGTTGGCCCACGCCTCCGAGATCGAAATATTGGCTGCCGTGATCTCGATATCCTGAGAAACAATCGCTTTGCCGTCGGCATCGGTGGTTGCTGCGCCCAAAAGCGTTTTATAGCCCGGTACTGCCGGGTCAGCCTTCCCCTGATCGTCAAGGGCGTTTGGCAGAACATTGTTGATCACATTGGCCAAGGTTCGGGCAAAGGTGTTGAGCTGATCCTTATAGTACAGTACGCCCTTTTCCGGACTTTCAAACCGGGACTGGACATCGGGTCCGCGCCCATTGATCATCTCAACCGATGCTTTCAGTGCGCCGGAGCCCAGCACCATTTCCTGCGCGTCGCTGTTCCACTGAAGGGTAACCGTGCCGGCGGGGTGCTCCACCATGTTGATCTTATCGGAGCGATCGCCCTTGACCACGGTATAACCGCCCATTTTGACGGTAAGTGTTCCGTCCGTCTCTTGGGTTACATCCAAATCGGCATAGCGGGAAAGCTCGTCAATCAAAAGATTTCTCTCGTCGAGCAGCTCGTTGGGGCCATAAACACCAGTATCCCCGCTGTTGAGCGCGGCCTCGTTAAAGATCTGCTTGTTAAGCCCCGCGATTTTGCTCAGGATGCTGTTGGCGTCGTCGATTGAGACCGAAAGGTCGTACTTCTGCTGCTCCGCAACCTGATCAAGCTTGGTGGAATACTCATGCAGCGTCTGAACCATTCCTTGAAAGGAGGTACGCAGAATATTGATGCTGGTGCGGTCGGTCGATTTATCCGATGTAAGACCCTGCAATGCTTTGGAGATCTCCTGCACGGCAAGGGTCAAGCCCCCGCCCGTATCGGAATACTGATCCACCACCGCCGAAATATCGCTTAGAATGTCTACCTTCTGCTGGTAATACTGATTGTCGCTGAATTCCTCGCGGAATCTCCGATCCAGATAGGAGTTTCTGGTCTGCGAGATGCCGGTGATCGCGACCCCCTGCCCGGCAAAATCGATGCGGTTTCCCGCAGAACGGGAAGTATAGCCATAAGCCGAAACCGATACCTGATCGATCCGCTGACGGGTGTATCCGGGGGTAGCGATATTGGAAAGGTTCTGGCCGGTGACATCCAAGCCCTTCTGTGCGACGCTCAGCCCCTTACGCCCGGTCTCAAAGCCCAAAAATGTCGGTCGCAAAATGATTCCTCCTTCACGCTATACCTCGGTGCCAAAAAATGTTGTCGCGCTCTGCGACTCGGTCTGTTTTCCACCCTCGGTATACCGTTGCGCTTCTTTTCTTTGATCGATCGGCACGGACAGATTGATGACCCGCAGATTGGTTTGGGCTGTCTGCACAATCTTTTCATTGAAATACCGAATCTGATCTGTTACACTGCGCAAGGTCTCAAGGCAGCGGCGCATTCTCTGGCCGCTTGACCCGTCGATTCGACCGGTCAGCTCAGAAAGCGGCAAATCCCCCGGAAGGCCGGCCTGCGCCTGCTTTTTGATCCGGGCTTCTTCAAAATTTTTCAACCGCATCACGACGGCCTGCTGCCTCGCCGTGGATTGATCGATGGTTGTAACGTCATGGGTCAGCAGCGCCTCAAGATGTCTCTTTTGGACATCCAGCACGCTGCCGAGAAAGGCCCCATATTCTTCGAGGAAATCAAGATACTCTTCCAAGGGATTTCCCTGCATCTTCCCAGCCTCCATTAAATTGACGCATACGCCATAATCGACCGGGCAAGCTCATCGGTCGAAACAGAATAGGTGCCCTCCCGAATGGCCGCGCGCAGCTGCCCGATCCGTTCCGGGCTGTCATTGGCGATGATGTCGCTCACTATTCTTTTAGACAGGCTGGAAACAAGCCCCTGATTGCTGCCATCCCGGCTGAGCACCAGACGATCCACCTTTGCGGCAGCCTGCTCCGGGCGGATCGAGGTCTCGAGCACCGGATTTGCCGCGGAGGAACCGGTCACAGAAGACGGCTTATAATACTGGTTCACCAAATAAGGATTGATTTTCATAATTAAACACCACTCCAGCATCGTTACAAATGGTTCTTGAAGTGCTCCACAAAACTTTTCTAATGATATAGTCGGCGCTTTGTCCCAAAACTAAAGTCTCCGGCACAAAAAAAGATCGGACTTCCGATTTCAGGATGGCGGAATCCGGGTCCTCGTCTGCAAAAGTGACGTTCATTCCATATTGAAAAATAGCACCAACTCCCTTATAATGAGCAGGAAGAGAGAAAGAGGAGGTACGTTGCGCGTAATGAATAAAATCATTGCCGTCGTCACACAAAAGGGAGGCGTCGGAAAGACTACCACCACCAATGCGCTCACCGCAGCCCTTTTATGGAAGGGCTTCCGCATCCTATGCATTGATATTGATCCGCAATTTAATCTCTCCTACAGCATGGGGGCTCAATGTGAGGATCGTCCCTGCATCTATCACGTACTCAAAAACGAAATCCGTGCTCCGTTTGCCATTCAAAGAACGAATCTCTCGGATCTGATTCCCGCAAGCAACCTGCTGAGCAACCTGGAGCTGGAGTTTACCGGAAAAAACCGTCAAAACCTTCTGCGGCAGGCTCTTGAACCGGTTCTCTCACAGGATACCTACGATTATATCCTGATCGACTGCCCGCCCAGCCTTGGAATTCTGACGGCGAATGCGCTGGTCGCGGCTGATTTTGTCATCATTCCCTCACTGGCCGATGCCTACAGCCTGCAAGGACTGGTTCAGGTGAGCGAGACCATCTCCTACGTGCAGCGGCACGACAATCCCAATCTAAAGGTGCTCGGCGTACTGCTGACACGCTTTGATTCCCGCCCCCGGCTCACCAAGCGCATGCTCGAAACGGCTGAAATGATCTGCGAAAACTATAGCATCCCTCTGCTCAACACCCGTATCCGCTCCTGCATCGCGCTTGCCGACGCGCAAACCTACCAATACAACCTGATGGAATATGCACCCAAAAGCAACGCGGCATTGGATTATCTCGCCCTTGTTGACGAGCTGATGGAAAGGGGGCTCTAGGAATGGCGAAGAGTAAGCCCGATTATGACAAGGAGGCAATGTTTCGCAAAATCATGCCTGCCCCCACCTTTTCAGGCCATGAGCGCCCCGCCCCGGATGGTGATTCTTCCGCAGCGTCGCCGGTCACACAGCCGCGAGAGGAGCCCCGGGAACCCTCCCTGCTTCAGGAGGGAGGCGTACAGGTGCGGAAGAAATCCGATCCTCAGCTTCTCGTCAACGTCGTGGAATATGCGGTGATTGAAAAGCTTGATCAGGCTTTCTCCCGGTTCAACTGCTGCAAATGTGATAAATGCCGCAAGGACGCCGCCGCAATCGCGCTCAACGGGCTCAAGCCAAAGTATGTGGTTGCCGAAGAATCGCGGATGGGTGCTTACACCGCGCTGATCAACTCCACCGAAGTGACAAACGCCGTCATCAAGGCAATTATTCAGGTAAGGGACAAGCCCAGGCACTAAAC
>CAZVAV010000030.1:0-10932 GCA_964625135.1 uncultured Oscillospiraceae bacterium
TTTTCGTTCAAAGGTCAAGTTCTTCCATCTTCCGGTAGTAAGAAGCGACACTAATTCCAAGTTGATTGCAAATCTCTTTAATCTCCCGCAAGCTGGGATGACCCCCATAAGCCCGATTCCATAGCCTAAAAGCCTCTGCCTCGCTTTTTTTAAGAATTTGCTTCAATGTCATCCCCAAAAATTCCTGATCGCGCTTTTCAGGGGCAACTTCCCATCCAGACCCCGTCGGGTTTTCTTCCGTCGTTATTTGAAGCCGCCGGGGAAGATTCTGCTCTGAGAGCTCCCCCCCAAGTTCAAAATTAACCATATATTCAATACAGTTTTCCAATTCCCGAACATTGCCCGGCCATGAGTATTCCTCCAGCTTGTTAAGCGCGCCAAGGGTAATACCCCAAATCTCCTTTCCCAGCTTTCGGTTATATTTGTCAATGAAGGATGCAACCAAAGGCTGAATGTCATCTTTGCGTTCCCTAAGCGGAGGAATGGAGAGTGGAATTACGCTCAGCCTATAATATAAGTCCTCCCGAAATTCCTTCTTCTCGATCATCTCCTCCAGATTTTTGTTGGTGGCTGCGATAAGATGGACGTCTACCTCCACCAATTTGCTGCTGCCGATTCTATCCACCTGTCGGTCACTGAGAACCCGAAGAAGCTTCGCCTGCAGATAAAGGGGCATATCCCCAATCTCATCGAGAAATAGCGTGCCGGTATTTGCCAGCATAAACTTACCGATGCGCCCCCCTTTTTTGGCTCCGGTAAAAGCACCCTCCTCATACCCAAACAGTTCGCTTTCTAAAAGGGTTTCGGGGATAGCCGCACAATTGACAGTAACAAAAGGAGAATGGCTTCGGGGACCCGCTCGGTGGATTGCTCGTGCAATCAGTTCCTTCCCGGTTCCGCTTTCCCCGGTAATCAAAACGTTGGAAGAATGCTGGGCAATTTGCGTCACTCTTTCTTTGAGCCTGAGCATCTTCTGATTTCGAGTAATCAATTCAAAGGGAATTCCTTCGGTTGCGTTTTGTGTAATTGTATTTTGTACATCCCGAAACGGGCGGATCACGCAGATGACCGACCCGCTATTGCGATGAACCGGTCTCGCCTCCACGAACAAGGCAATCGTCCATAGATCGGTTCGATAATCAAATTGTTGTTCAACAATCTGCCGCTTTTCCAGTGCTACCGCAGCAATTTCAACCAGCTCGTTACGCATCTGCTGCGCCTGCTCCGAATTATCCCCCATGCGAAGCAGCTTTTTTCCTCGTTCATTGATTTGAAGAATCCCCTGATCCTGTGTGTAAAGAAGCAAGCCATCCTTCACCGACTCGAATACTTCCGAGAGCTGCGCGTTGCTTGTGGTCACCACGGCCAGCAGGCGCTGCTGCTCCAGCTTGGCTAAAATAAGCGAGGCCGTTTTCTCCATATAGCTCAGAAGCTCACTCGTGCGCTCTGCTATTATTTTTTTTTGCTCCAGTGTGAAGGAGGCAAGAACAATAACCCCCTCTACCAGCCGATTGTGTACAATCGGATATAAAATAATTGAGTATTGTGGGTAGTCGTGAGACAATGCCAGATCATATTCTGTGGGCTCCAACGCCACCATCGGCTCCCCCGATTCAATAACAAGGCTCGTATAGGTTTGTTCCCATCGGGTGCGGTTCAACCCCCGAAAAGCCCCAGTTCCCGAAACGCGGAGCATCGGATCCGCATTGATTACCGTCAGCTCCAGATCCAGTACCGCCGCAAAAGAATCGATTACGTCATCCAGAAAGGATTTTAGATCCATCAGATTCATCCGTCTTTTTTATCCTCTTGAATGGGCTGCGTCTCTTTCGCCGCCGGCCCGCTCTGCCGCTCGGCTTCCTCCCTGCGATCCCGCTCGAACAGGTAATGGGCATAAAGCCCCTGCGCGGTGGTTCGATAAGGGTAGGTAAAAAGCTGAGGAATGATCAATAGCTCAAGAATTCTCCAGCCGAGCATCGAAAGCTCGAACATCAGCAGCGCACAGCGGTGCCCCCGGCTGGCCTGCACCGAACGACGAATGGCAGCCATAGCACCCTCCTCGGGGCTTTCGGCAAAAGCGAAGGGAACCAGATAGTAGCCCATCAGCCGAAGAAGCAGAAAGACCACCATCAAAAGCAGCAGCAAAATCCCCGCCGCCTCAAGCCCGGTGCTCAGCAGATTCTGAAAATCGGTTCCCGCCTGACCGGAAGCCCTCCGGGCAAAGAAAAGCACCGCGCCGGGAGGGAGCAAAAAGACCAAGCTCCAAGAAAGGCTGTACAGCAGCACAAGGATGCGCAGCCAGATGGCGCGTAAAAAGATCCGGATCGATGCAAAGTATTCAAAAATTGCAAAGGTTTCCTCCGAACGGCCATCCCCCGCCCGGTAATACCAGCGCTGGGCTCCAAACCGGAGCGGTACCATTAAAATAAGCTTCAGCAGCAGGGTTCCTCCCACAATCGCCACCGCCGCCGGCGCGGCATTGGGAAGATCGTCGAGAAACGCGCCCGGCGTCCGAAACGGATCGACATAATCCGGAATATCGAAGATCATCGAGAGCAGCAGCTCAAGCACAACAAAAACCCTAGACAAAATTGCCAGAATCAGCGCAATTGCAGCCGCGCGGCTCCAGTGCCGGCGCAGCGCGTGCAGTGCATTGGATTTGATCAATTTCCTCAAACGCATCGGCATTCTCTCCTTTCGAGGGGCGGCCGCCGCCCGCCTCGTTTACAATACCCCAAGGGAGGCCTTGACCCGGGAATCCTGTCCGCCCCGGTGTCCGTGGGGAACCGGCTCGAGCACCTCGACAATCTGGTCGCGCATCCAGAGCTGGGTACTCATTCTAATGGTATAGCCACAGCCGTTCGAGATCGCCCACTCCCCCATGGGACGTCGCGGCATGGCAAAGGCGGAAAGCAGCCCCATCAATACGCCGCCGTGGGCGATGACCGCGGCCTCGGTGACATGGTTCTGGGTCATATTCATAAAAATCTGCTGCAATGCCATCGCGATTCGCTGCCCGAACTGCTCCCCCGTCTCAATCGCGCCGGGCGGGGTGTTGGTTAGCGATTCCCGAAGCCACGCCAGATAGGCGGGGTCGTCCTTGAGATCCTTCATGTATTTCCCTTCAAAATCACCGAGAGAAATTTCGACCAGATCCTCGACAACGGTGCGGGGCGTGTCGGGATAAAGGAGATCGGCCGTCTGAAGGCAGCGGGTTAGCGGAGAACAGTATACCTCCTGCACCTCGGGATACGCATAGGTTTGGGTCAACGTCTCCAGCTCGCGGCGTCCCTCGAGGCAGAGCGGAACATCCATCCTGCCGACATAACGGCCGGTACGATTTCCGTCGGTCATGCCGTGCCGGATTAAGTGAAGCTTATAGGTAACCATTTTACTCCTCCAATTTTGTTGCTTTCGACTGTTTTTCACATTTGTCCAGTTCTTTCTTTACAAGAAACCCTCGATCGATTATAATAAGCTATACTCACTGTAAATTTAGGAGGCCGTCGGATGAACGCCCATTTTCCCAGAATGATTTCCCTGCTGCGAAAGGAGCAGAAGCTCAGCCAAAAGCAGGTGGCAGCCGACCTTGGAATTTCCCAGGCGTTGCTCTCACACTATGAAAAGGGCATTCGCGAATGCGGTCTTGATTTTGTCGTTCGGATTGCCGACTATTACTCGGTATCCTGCGACTATCTGCTCGGACGCTCGCCTGACCGCAGCGGCACCATGCTGACCGCCGAGGATCTGCCGAATCCCGAGGACATCGGCAAGGAATCAGCGGTAGGCAGCACCGGGTTGATGGTCATGCTCAACAAAAAGCTGATCTCGAATTCGCTTTATATCGTCTTCGATCTTGCATCCAAAACCAAGAGCCGCTTTTTGATCGGCCAAATCTCCAGCTTTCTGATGATGGCGGTCTATCGCTCCTTTCGGATGCTCTATGCCACCAATCCGAAGAATTCGCCCGCGATGTTCCGGCTGCCCAGAAGCCTTGCGGAGGGCTACGCCGACGCCGTCATGCGGGGCAGCGCCGCAGAGCTTTCCTGCGCTGTCTCCGGGGAATGCGACCTAGCGTCGAACGGGGAAGAAATCGGCCCCATCCAGCCGCTGGAGCTGACAACCCAGTCCCTTGGGGAGGATTACCCGCTCTTCTCGGCCTCGCTGCTGAATCTGATTAAAAATGCCGAGGAGCATCTGCCCCATCAGAAAGAATGAACCGGACAACGTGGTGCTCATACATTAATTATACCATTCTTTCCCGGAAAATAAAGAAACAAAGTGTTTCCATTTGAATCAAACCGCCGCGCCAGAGGAGAACCCTTCTGACGCGGCGGCTCTGTGTTTAGCGATGTTTTGCGATGTTCAGCGATTTTGCAGCTTGGAAACGCATTCGCGCAGCTCCTGCATCGAAGAGAAATCCATCGAGCTCTGCATAATATTTTCCTGCACATAGGGCGGAAGCGTATTGAAGTAGCTGTACATCGCTTCGTTCTCCATCCACTGGGGCTTATCATCCATTGCTTTTCTTCCTTTCGCTTTTCATTTCGCCGAGGTTTCGGCCTGGCGAAGCTAGTTTATGGAAGGAGCGCGGAAATTATCCTAAACGAGCCAGTGAAGCACCATTGGCAGGATGCTGGTGAGCTGCGCGACCAGACAGGCCGCAAAGACCAGCAGAACAAGCGCCGTTCGTTCGGCGGCTCTGGGTGCAGTGACTTGAGCCCGGCGCAGCAGCAGCGAAACGGCCATCAGCAGCAGCGCAAACCCGGCAAGGCCAAGCGAAACGGTCATTCCCGCCGGGATAAATCGCATCGAGATTTGATTTTCTCCCGCATCGAGAGGAATTGCCAGAAATCCGCCGAGCACCCGCAGCGGGGTAACCGTCTGTCCGTTGACCTCGGCTCGCCATCCTTCCGCGAAGGGAATCGGCAGAAAGAGCAGCTTTTCTTCCCCGTTCGCCACCGCGGTTCCCTCAATCCGGTTTTGGATGGCACTGAGGTCGGTTGTTCCCGGATCGGCCGCGAGCAGCGTCTCAACCGATGCGGTGGAAATTCCAAACATGCCCAGCGAACGGGCGGTAACCGTCCGGTTGACCCGCACCGTCACCCGAACCTCCTCGCCCTCAAAGGTTCCGAGGCAGAGCAGGCCGTTCTCCCGCTGAGAAGGATAGGAGGGAGCGCGCTGTTCCCCGTTGACCCACACCGAAAAGCTCCCGTTGACCGGCTCGTTCAGGGCGGTGGTCGTTCGATCAAAGCAATCAAAATAAAGGGTGGTCTCCTCCCCGATCGAAAGGTGATAGACCATCAGCGCGCTTCTGACCCCGGCTTCGGGGGCAAGGGTGGTTCTTCCGTCCTCGCCGATTCCCGAAAAAAGGTTCTCGATCACATCCGGCTCGATCCGCTCAATCTGCACCGTTTTTTCCAGACCAAGCAGCCGCTCGGCCGCGCGGGCGCCGATCATCGGACGCGGCAAATCCGGAAGCTCGGCGATCTGTTTCGGGGAGGCTCCGGTCACGATGCCGAACGGAAATTGATAGGCCTGCTCGTAGAGCCAATAGCTCCCGTTGGTATAAAGCTGCCGGGCGGTCAATGACGGATCGGGCCGGTTTTTAATCGTATATTTATTTTGCAGCAGCGCGTCGGTGACCAGCGTGCCGCCGTGGCTCCCCGTTTCCATCCAGTAGGCGGAATATCCCAGCCGCTTGAGGGTGTAGAGGGTATCCTCACGGGTCAGCGAGGTGTAGTGTCCGAGATTATTGTAGCCGAGCCCGCCGATCATATTGACGTCAAAGAGCTTGCGATCGGTCTTGACACGGTAAAATTCCGTTTCGTCGATCCGATCCTCCAGCGCCATGATCGGCCGGAGAAAATCGTCGCTGCGTGCCGCGGTGCCGATGAAGGCAGCGGAAAAGAACACGCTTTGCAGCAGCAGCAATACCGAGAATCCAAAAAACAACGCGCGGGAGGAAAGCCTGCCCCCGCCCCGCAGCAGCAAAAGCAGTACCGCTGCCGAGAAAAGGCCTCCCGCTCCTGCGGCGAGCCAGAAAAATGCGACCCGATTGACCCACAGGCTCTTGACATAGGCATGCAGCTCGATAAAATGCCCCTGCAAAATGAGAAGGAGCAGGGCGGCTGTCGCGGCCAAAACCGCAGTCATCAGGAGCAAGCCGCCGCTGCGCCCCCGTCTCTCCCCTATCGTCGAGAGACCGAAGGCGGCGAGCGAGACAAGCAGCAGAGCCGTCAGAAAGCCGTATCGCACCGGGAATGCCTGATAGCTTCCGGTATGCCAGACCTTGTTGATCGGATCAAAGACCAGCGGCAGCAGCATCCAGACGAAAAGCAGCCATTCGACCCGCGCCCAGGGTCTGATGATCGCGTGCCGTCGCAGTGAAAGCAGCGCGGGCGGCAGCAGCGCCACAGAGCAGAGCAGGAAGGCGAGGGTGGTATACAATCGCGTAAACCATCGTCCGCCAGCAATCGAAGCGACCGCATTGACGGTTCGAGCCGACGCCATGACCTCAAAAAAGGACGGGAGCCAGACCGGCGCGGAAAGGGCGAGCGCCCCCACGGTAAAGCAGCCGACCCGCAGGGCGAATCCGCCGCGCTCCCCACGAGGCACCTCGAACAGGCAGGCAAGCGCCGCCCAAAGCAACAGAAAGAGCAGAACCGCATAGCCGAGGTAGTACTGCACCGAGAGCAGCGCCGTCAGCCAGAAAAGATACCTCCATCCCTTTTGAGGTCTGGTCATCGCACAGGCCGAGAGATAGAGCATCGGCATGATCGCCATCGCGTCAAGCCAGACGCTGTTCTGATAAAACAGCATCACATAGCCCGAAAGAGAATAGCCGCAGGCGAGCAGCAGTCCCCAGCCCGCGCCCAGCGCCGGGTGCCGACGGTGCAGAAAGTAATAACAGCTCATTGAGCAGAGTGAGATTTTCAGCAGGGTCATGACGTTGGCCAGCAAAAAGAAGTCGGCCTTTTCCCAAAAAAGAACCAACAGCGAAAGTGGGCTCGAGACGAAAAAGAAGAGTACCCCCCAGAGATTCATCCCGCCCGCGGCTCGCAGGCTGTAAAACGGACTGATCTCTCCAGCGAGCATATCCTTGAGCTGCATCAGCAGCGGCATCACCTGCTGGCGCATATCGCACCAGACAAGCGTATTCTCCCCCAGCGGATAAAGACCCGTCCGCCAAAATACCGGGAGAAGAAACAGCAGCGGCAGCGCCGCCGCAAAAAGAGAAGCAATTAAATTTGGGCGTTTCATTGATGTCCTCACAGGGTGTATTTTTACCAACCGATATTATAGTGCTTCTGAAAGTAAATTCCTATGCCTTTTGTAAAAAAGTTTCCCAGACGGTGGAACGTTAGTTCTCTTTTCTTTGGAAAACGGTTGCTTTTCGCATATTGATACGGTATAATAGCTTGAAGCATCAAACAAGCCAAAGGTTGAGCGCAACGCTATCATAGCGGGAAACCACCTGAGACACAAGCCACAGCTCTTTATTTTAACAAAATTTTCGGATTTTTTCACCTCAACCACAAACAGAAAAGATGGAGGATTCGCAACATGGCCGATGAAAGACAAAAGGCGCTCGAAACAGCACTGCTTCAGATCGAACGGCAGTTCGGAAAGGGCGCGGTGATGAAGCTCGGGCAGAACAGCTCGCTCAACGTCGAGGCCATCCCCACCGGCTCGCTACTGCTCGACCACGCACTGGGGATCGGCGGCGTCCCAAAGGGAAGAATCATCGAGATCTTCGGGCCGGAATCCTCGGGCAAGACCACCGTGGCGCTGCACATCGTCGCGGAAGCGCAGAAACGCGGCGGTGAAGCGGTGTTCATCGATGTCGAGCACGCGCTCGATCCGATTTATGCCCAGGCACTCGGCGTGAACATCGACTCGCTGCTCGTCTCACAGCCCGACACCGGCGAGCAGGCGCTGGAAATCTGCGAGGCGCTGGTGCGCTCGGGCGCGATCGACGTCGTGGTCATCGACTCGGTTGCCGCAATGGTCACCAAGGCTGAAATTGACGGCGAAATGGGCGATTCTCACGTTGGTCTGCAGGCTCGTTTGATGAGCCAGGCACTGCGCAAGCTGACCGGCGCGATCTCAAAATCCAACTGCGTGGCTATTTTCATCAATCAGCTCCGCGAAAAAATCGGGGTCATGTACGGCAATCCCGAAACCACCCCCGGCGGTCGGGCGCTCAAATTCTACTCGTCGGTGCGGCTCGACGTTCGCCGGATCGAGCAGATCAAGCAGGGGGGCGAGATCCTCGGCAACCGCACCCGGGTCAAGGTGGTCAAAAACAAGGTCGCTCCGCCCTTCAAGGAGGCGGAATTTGACATCATGTACGGGCGCGGCATCTCGAAGGAGGGCGAAGTGCTCGACCTCGCGGTGCGGCTCGGCATCATCCAGAAGAGCGGTTCCTGGTTTACGATGGGGGAAACCCGCCTCGGGCAGGGCCGCGATAATGTCAAGGATTACCTGAAGGCCAACCCCGAGCTGCTCGAGAACGTCGCCGAGCAGGTGCGGGTCAACATCGATCAGCTGCCGACCGACAAGAAGGCCAAGCCTCCCGTTCCCCGCCCGGCCGCCTCGGCTAGTGTTGACGTAGAAGTCGAATCCAATCCGGAATGATCATCACCGACGTAAGAAGAACCAAACGGGGCAATCTTGCGATAGAGGTTGACGGAGAATTTCTGGCCTCGGTCAGCGAGGAGGCTTGGCTGCTTTCCCACCTTGCCAAGGGCGATGTGGTCGACGAGCAGTCTCTCAACGAGCTGCTGCACCAAAACCGCACGGGAGAGGCCAAACGCCGCGCCCTCAATATGCTCTCCGCCCGCAGCTATACCACCCGCCAGCTCACCGAACGGCTTGCGCAGAAAACCGGCCGGGAGGCCGCGCAGGAGGCCGCGGGGCGGATGGAGGAGCTCGGGCTGCTTGACGATGCCGACTACGCCGCCCGATTTGCCCGGGAGCTGTTTGAAAGCCGCCGTTTCGCCCCCCGGCGCATCCGTCTTGAGCTCTCAAAGCGTGGAATTCCCGCCGAGCTCTGCGAGGCGGCGATCGAAGCGCTTCCGCTTGATACCCTGCCGCAGCGCGCCGCCGATTTGGTCGAGGCGCGCTTTGGCGCGCTTTGCACCCCGGCGGATTTTCGCCGCGCCACAGCGCTGCTCGACCGGTACGGCTACCCTGCATCGATTGCGCGCGAGGTGCTGTACGATCTGCGAAGCTGTGAATTATCAGAAACAGAGGAGTATTTATGAACTATCAGGTAGGAATGATCTCGCTCGGCTGCTCTAAAAATCAGGTCGACGCCGAGCGGATGCTTTCGATTTTGAGTGAGAACGGCTTTACCATCTGCTCCGATCCCGCCCAGTGCGACGCAATTATCGTCAACACCTGCGGCTTCATCGAGGACGCCAAGCGGGAATCGATCGAGAGCATCTTTGAGGCCGCCCAGCAGAAAAAGGGGCGGCTCAAGGCGCTTGCCGTCACCGGCTGCCTCGCCGAGCGGTATCAAGGTGAATTTGCCGACGAGGTGCCCGAGGCCGACGTCATCCTCGGCATGGGCTCGATTGGTGATATCGCCGCCGCACTGCGCCGCACCCTTGAAAAGGGCGAACGGATTGTTTCGTTCAAAGAAAAGTCCGCCCTTCCGCTGGAGGGAGAACGCATTCTTGCAAATGATCCCTATTTTGCCTACCTCAAGGTGGCCGAGGGCTGCGACAACCGCTGCGCCTTCTGTGCCATTCCCGATATCCGGGGGCATTTTCGCAGCATGCCGATGGAAAAGGTGCTCGAGGAAGCGAAGCGCCTCGCCGACCGTGGGGTGGTTGAGCTCAACGTCGTTGCACAGGACACCACCCGCTACGGTCAGGATCTGTACCAAAAGCTGATGCTCCCCGAGCTGCTGCGCGAGCTTTGCAAGATCGAGAAAATCCGCTGGGTACGTCTGCTCTACTGCTATCCCGACCGAACGACCGATGAGCTGATTGAGGTGATCGCCAGCGAGCCGAAGATTGTCAAGTATATCGATCTGCCGCTCCAGCACATCAACGACCGGCTTCTTTCCCGGATGAACCGCCGGGGCGATTCCGCCTTGATCCGTCCGCTGCTCCGAAAGCTGCGCGAGCGGATTCCCGGCGTCTGTATCCGCACCACCCTGATCGCCGGGCTGCCCGGGGAGAGCGAGGAGGAGTTCGAGGAGCTTTGCAACTTTGTCCGCGAGGAGGCCTTTGACCGCCTCGGCTGCTTCGCCTACTCGACCGAGGAGGGCACCCCCGCCGGGGAGATGCCCGACCAGATTGACCCCGTGCTGCGTCATCGCCGCGCCGATCAGATCATGGAGCTCCAGATGGGAATCGCCGCCGACATCGCCCGCTCGCTTGAGGGCAGAACGTTGGAGGTACTCTGTGAGGGCTACGACGAGGAGGCCGGATGCTATGTCGGTCGCAGCTATATGGATGCCCCCGACATCGATACCAAGGTTTATTTTACCGGTCGAAAGGAAATCCGGCCGGGACAGTTCGTTTCGGTGGAGATCACCGGCGCGGACGGCTATGATATCGTAGGCGAGGAGGTCGTGATGGCATGAACCTGCCGAACAAGCTGACCCTGCTTCGGATTCTGCTCGTCCCCTTCTTTGTATTCTTTCTGCTTGGCGGCGATTCGATCACGTTTCGTACCCTTGCACTGGTTCTGTTTGTCGCAGCCAGCCTGACCGATCTGCTCGACGGAAAAATCGCCCGCTCCAGAGGTCTGGTTACCACCTTTGGCAAGCTGATGGACCCGCTGGCCGACAAAATTCTGGTGATGAGCGCGATGATCTGCTTGATCCACCTCGGTTATGCTCCGGCGCAGATGGTCATCATCATTCTGCCGCGGGAGTGTCGTGTCACCTCGCTGCGTCTGTTCGCCGCCGGAGAG
>CAZVAV010000031.1:0-10907 GCA_964625135.1 uncultured Oscillospiraceae bacterium
CTGCGGCGTTCCTCCTCCGAGAAAAGGCCGCCCGGCATCGCCGAGGAGGGAAACTCCCCTTCAATCAAACCGAGCAGGAACACCGCGCGGGGATTTTCGGGCCGCATCCGGTTGGCGGTGCCGACCGACACCTCGTCGAGGGTGCGCGGCACGGTGGCGACCTCAAAGCCGCCGACCGCCAGCTCCAACAGCTCATACGCCCGCTCACAGGTCAGCGTAATCTCGTCGGGCATCGCCGCGAAGAGATCCAGCACCCCGGTCAGCTGCTCCCAGAGCAAATTCTGCTCCTCCAGAAAAAGCCGTCCCTCCTCGTCGGGCATCGGCGCGGCAAACGCCTCGAGACAGGCCGACGCGTCGCAGTCCTGCAAAAAGCGCCACATCCCTTCGGCAAACCGCCGGGGGGAGCCGCTTTTCATCGCTTCACGCAGCGGAAAAATCCGCTCAAAGATCCGCTGCCGGGACGCCTCGATTCCGGCAAGCCGCATGGCGGCAGCCTCGTCGAGCTCCCCCACCATCCCGTCGGGGTGGTTTAGAAAGGGAAGCTCCCAGCCCTTTCCCCGCACCGACCAGATATAGCAGTAGTTTTCCAGCGCCCCCAGCTCCTCAGCCGAAAGGCCAAGCAGCGGACTCGCTGCAAGGACAAGCGGATCGCCCTCCCGCAGGCCACCCGCCACGGCGGCGGCGGTCAGCACCCCTTGGGTGAGGGCGCTTGATCGGGCGTCTGTGCTCAGGTCAAGGAAGTACGAAATTTGATAACGGGCAAAAATCGCGGGCAGCGCGCTGATGTAGCGACCCATATCCCGGGCAATCACCGCAATCTCACGGTAGCGATACCCCTCCTCGCGCACCATCCGGGCAATTTCGGCGGCAGCCCAGGTCAGCTCGTCATAGGGGTCCGCGGCCTTCTGCGCCCGAATCGAAGCGAAGCATGAGCTTTCCTCGGGCAGCCGCTCGGTTCGGATTGCACGCTCAAACACGGCAAGTCCCGCAACCGGGCTCTCGCCGTTGAGAAGGGTTTGCTCTATGCCGCAGCCCTGCCGCTTGGCAAGGGTCGTCAGCCGCATCGCCGTGTCGGCGGCAAGGGCAAAGGCAGGCTCGCGGGAATCGGGGACGTCACAGCAGAGCGCAACATTGACCCGTCCCGCCCGGCCAAGCAGCGCTTCGATCAACGAAAGCTCGGGCGCGGTAAAGCTGCCGAAATTGTCGATCAGCACCTCCTCTCCCCGAAACAGCTCGCTTTCGGCAAGCCGCTCGGCGGCGAGGGTCAGCAGATCGGTCGGGGAAAGATAGCTGCGGTGCAGCACCGCTTCGTAGGTGTCGAAGATCAGGGACAGCTCGTGCGCCTTCTGCCGCAGCGAGCCGTCGGACTGCGCGAGGGCGAAGGTCGCCAGCGCCTCGGGAGATACCCCGGCATTCTGGCATTCGTAGATCATCCCCGCGATCTGCTCGATAAAGCCCCGGCTGCGGTAATGCCGCCGATAGACGACCAGCTCGTCGGCTAGCTCCTCCAGCGCGATGTTGACCAAAAAGGCCGAGGCCGTCCCGTCAATCAGCTCTCGGTCACGTCCGCCCAGCCGCCGAAGCAGCAGCTCGGCCAGACGGGTGAAGCTGAGAACCCGCACCAGCTCGTTGTGCCCGCCCACAAGGGAATAGAGCATCCGCTCGTTGGAAAAGGATGCCTGTTCCGGAACAATCAGCGTCGCGTTCCTTCCATTCTGTGCCGCTTCGAGCAGAATTTGCTGCATGCGCGCGGTTTTTCCGCTGTGGGCAATTCCGCAAACAAGATGAAGCATCGACCCATCCCTCCTTTTTCACAATACGCAATACCGCTATCTTAGCATATTTGCAGCGATAAGAAAAGAAAGCGGGGCTATCTTAAAATGGATATGCCATTTCAAGATAGCCCCGCTTTGCCTTATCGCTTTAGAATCTCCATGAACTCCTCGCCGGTGATGCTCTCCCGTTCCAGGAGGTACTGTGCCAGCTCGTTGAGCTTGGGGCTGTGGTCGCGGATGATCTGCGCCGCCTTGTCGTACGCCTGCCTGATCAGGCCGATGACCTCCTCGTCGATCCGCGCCGCGGTCTCAGCCGAGCAGGTCAGGCTTGCGTCTCCGCCGAGATACTGGTTCTGTACCTGCTCGAGGGCTACCATGCCAAAGCGCTCACTCATGCCATAGCGGGTGATCATGGCGCGAGCCAGCCGGGTCGCCTGCTCGATGTCGTTCGACGCGCCGCTGGTAATCGAACGGAAGATCAGCTCCTCGGCTGCCCGTCCGCCGGTGAGGGTGGCAATTTTATTAAACGCCGCCTCCTTAGAGAGCAAAACCCGCTCGCCCTCATCCACCTGCATGGTGTAGCCCAGTGCACCCGAGGTGCGCGGCACGATGGTAATCTTCTGCACCGGGGCGGAATCGGACTGCAATGCCGCGACGAGGGCGTGGCCGATCTCGTGATAGGCGACAATCCGCTTGTCGCGCTCGGAAATCACCGCGTTTTTGCGCTGGTAGCCCGCGATGACCGTTTCGACGCTCTCCTGAAGATCGGCCTGCGAGACCCGATCCCGTCCAAGCCGCACCGCCCGCAGCGCCGCCTCGTTGACGATGTTGGCAAGCTCCGCGCCGGAAGCGCCTGAGGTTGAGCGGGCGATCACATTGAAGTCGATGCCGCTTTCGATCTGCACATGCGCGGCGTGTACCTTCAAAATCGCTTCCCGCCCCGCCAGATCGGGCAGCTCGACCGGGATTCTCCGGTCAAAGCGTCCCGGACGCAGCAGCGCCTTATCGAGCGATTCGGGGCGGTTGGTCGCGGCGAGAATGACCACTCCTCTCGTCCCGTCAAAGCCGTCCATCTCGGCGAGCAGCTGATTGAGGGTCTGCTCCCGCTCGTCGTTTCCGCCGCCAAACTGGCTGTCGCGCTTTTTCCCGATGGTGTCAATCTCATCGATAAAGACGATGCAGGGCGCTTTTTCGGTCGCCTGCTTAAAAAGATCGCGCACCTTGGCCGCGCCCATTCCGACAAACATCTCGACAAATTCCGAGCCGGAGATCGAGAAGAACGGAACATGCGCCTCCCCCGCCACCGCCCGAGCAAGCAGCGTCTTGCCGGTTCCGGGCGGGCCGACCAGCAGCGCGCCCTTGGGCAGATTGGCGCCAATCTGGGCGTATTTTCCGGGATTGTGCAGAAAATCCACAATCTCGGTCAGCGCCTCCTTTGCCTCGTCCTGTCCGGCGACATCGGCAAAGGTCTTGCCCGTCTCGGTTTCGGCGTAAATTTTGGCGTTCGACTTGCCAAAGGTCATCGCATTGCCGCCCATTCCGGCAAGCTTTTTGGAAAGCATATTACCCAGAAAAACAAAGAAGAGGATCGGCAGCATCCACGAGACGAGCAGCGAAAGCAGTGGAGAGGTTCGGGTGGGAATCTCGTTTTCAAACTTGACACCCGCGGCAAGCAGCCGGTCGGTCAGACCCTCGTCCGGCCAGTTGCCGGTTTTATAAACCCACTCCTTGCCGTTCTCGTCGGTTCCGGAAAAGGTAATCTGATCCGCCTCGCGAGCCACGGCCTCCACCTTGCCCTGCCCGACCATTCCGACAAACTGGTCGTAGCTCACCTCGATGACGCTGCGCTCCAAAATCGCCGGAAAGACGAAGATATTCAGCAGCAGAATGACCACCATTGCGATCACATAGTAATAAATCAAAGGTTTTTTTTGCGGGGAGCTCGGTTCGGTTGTCATAATGGTTCACTCCTGTTCAATTTAACGTCAGCATTCGGAGAGCGAGACAAGGTATTTGTAAACCTTGCCCTTATTCTCGTCGTATAGCCCAAGGCTGTCATAAAAGGCTTTATAATAGTTGAAAATCTCCGCCTTCACCTTAACCGCGTTCAGCGGGTGAATCTGGGTGGCGGTGATGCTTTTTTCATTCTTACAGTAGTAATAAATCGGGACATGCAGCGCACAGAATCGCGTACAGCAGCGGATATATTGCAGGTTAAACAAAAAATCCTCGCTCCAATTGAGCTCCTCGTCGTTGCGAAGGTGATATTCCTCGATGATGCTTCGCCGGTAAAGCTTATTCCAAAGAACGCCGAAATAAAAGGTTGCCGGCCGCTCCATCATATAAATTGCAAACTTTGCCTGATTGATCGGCTCCACGTCGGGGATGTAGCCGCCGTACACCGTGATCTCCTCCTCCTTGACCACCCGGTAATAGTCGGAGATGACCAGATCGGTTTTTTCCTCCAGCATCCGCTCCACCAAAAGCGCGGTCGCCTCCGGAATCAGGTAATCATCCGAGTCGACAAATTGGATTAGCTCCCCCGTTGCCAGCGCGAGCCCGGCATTTCGCGCGGAGGATACGCCGCCGTTTGCCTTGTCGATCACCCGGATTCGCCGATCCACCCCTTCGTACATCCGGCAGAGCTGTAGGCTGGTATCGCTGCTTCCGTCGTTGACCAGCAGAAGCTCAAGCCTTTCATAGGTCTGCCGCCGGATGCTTTCGATGCAGCGGGGCAGATCGGTCGCGCAGTTGTAAACCGGAACGATCACCGAAACCAGTGGCTGTGACCGCTTCATCTGCTCCCCTCCCCGATCTTCGCCCTGCCGTTGACCCCGTACCGAAACAGCTCAATGACACGGTTCATTCCCGCATCCAGCTCCTCACGGGTAACCTCCCTGCGGTAATAGGCGTTCAGGCCGTGGCAGCTGCACTCCCAAAAGAGAAACCGCAGCAGCCGCAGATCCTCGGGCGAGAGCGCTTCGAGCTGCTCGGCGCAGCAAATTTTGATCCGCTGCGTTTCAATGCGTTTGGGCGCGCTCATCCGGATAAAATCATCATGCACCCAAATTTGAGCATGCTCCAGAAGGCGGGCAATAAATGGGCCGCGCTCGGTTTCCCGCTGGGAGGCAAAAAAGTCAAGCACCAGCGCGGGGAACCGAAACAGATCGACCTCTTCGGGAATCGAATCCAGAAACTGCTCCCGCAGCCGATCAAGCAGATAGTCGTAAAGATCCTCTTTGTCAGCGAAATAATAGTAGAAGCTGCTGCGCGAAATCTCAGCGCTCCTTGCAATTTCAAAGACCGAAACACGGTCATAAGGATGCTTGGAAAATTCGCTGACGGCGGCTGAGAGCAGCCGTTCCTTTTTTCGAGGACTGAGCTTTTCAAAGGGCGGCAGCGGCATGGCATTCCTCTCCCCAATCTGTGATAAGGATAGCTTATCTCAACACTGTGTCAGAATTCCCGGTAATTTTATGAACAGGCGGAGAACTTTTGCGCTCCATCAAAAAAGCGTGGGGCATCCGTCCCAGCAGACAACCCACGCCCTTTAATTGAGTGAAACCTTTTGCTGCCTGGAAGCCTCGCGCGCCTTGATTCTGCTAAAAATCCATGCCCCCAGCAGAATCACCGCCCCTCCTGCCACCGTCGATCGCTCGGGCAGCTCCCCCGCGATGAAAAACGCTAAAATAGGCGTAAGAATCGGGGTGAAAAACATATAGTTGCTGACCTGAGAAGCGGTCTCCGCGAGAGAAAACGCCTTCGCCCAGAAAAGATAGGCGAACGCGCTGGCGAATACTCCGGTTAAAATCACCGCCCAGAGGCAGGAGGGCGGCGCGGTCTTAAGCTCCCGAAACGCCTGCGGGGCAAAAAAACAAAGCATCAAAAAGCCGCACAAAACACTGTAGATCGAGACGGTGAGCGAATCGTAGCTGCGCACCAGCCTGCGCTGAATCAAATTATAAACGCTCAGGCTCACCGCCGAAAGAAGCATCCAGACGATTCCGGGGTCGATGTCCACGCTTCCGCCGCCCAGAGCAATCAGCAGGATGCCGAAAAACTGAATGCCGATCGCCCCCCACTGCCCCAGATTCAGCCGCTCATGAAACAGGAGCTGTGCCAATATGGCGGTCATCAATGGGATGGTGGCGCTGATCACACTTCCGGTTGCCGCCGTTACCGTCAGATAGCCAAAGTTATACAGAATCATGTAGAGGCCAAAGCCGGTCGCGCCCGCCAGCAAAAACCAAAAGGCATCCCGGCTGCGGGGAAGCGCGGGGCGTTTGACCGCAAGGATTCCGCCAAAGATCACGGCCGCCACCAAATAACGCAGAAAGCTGATTGCGTAGGGGCTAAAGCCGCGCACCGCGACCCGCGTCAACGCGTTTCCGATTGCCCAGCACGCCACGGTGGCAAAGGCAAAAAAATGATAGCTTGTCAGCAGTTTCTTCACGAAGCACCCCCTCACTTCCAAAAGATCGCCGTGCGGAGGAGGAAATTCCCCTTCTCCACACGGCGCAATTTGACTTTTTAATAATTGTGCATCTGCCGCGAAATTTTGCCGCTGAATCGCTATTTCTGGCTCTGTGCGATCAGGCGGTCAATGATGGTTACCAGCTTGGCGATTTCCGGTTTAGAAATCTGCTCGTCGGCTCCCAGCTCCTTTCCCTTGATCCGCATTTCCTCATTGATCAGAGAGGAGAACAGGATTAGGGGAATCGTTTTAAGCTGTGGATCGGACTTGATCAGCTTGGTCAAACGGTGGCCATCCATCTGCGGCATTTCAATATCGGAGACAATGCACGACACATGGTCGGCAATCGGATCGCCCGATTCCTTTACCTCACAGAGAAAATCCCATGCCTCCTTCCCGTTATCGGTTTTGATTGTATTGGCATACCCGGAGCGGTGCAGCGATTCGATGATCATTTTGGAAAGCAGCGTCGAATCCTCCGCAATCAGAATCGCCTTGTCGCTTCTGGAGCGCTTGCCCAGCGCGTCAAGGTCGCTGTACTGAATTCCCGTCTCAGGGCTGATTTCCGCAACAATCTTCTCAAAATCCAAAATGGTAATCAGGCGATCCTCGTATTCGGCAATTCCGGTTGCGATTCCCTCGTCCCCGCCGTAGATGATATTATCCGGCTTTTTCATCTTGGTCCAGGAAATGCGGTCGATGCCCACCACGCTGTGGACATGAAAGGCAAAATCGCGCTGGTTGAAATTCGTCAGAATAAAGATATCATGCTCCGGGCTGGATGATGCGGGGAGCTTCAAATAGCTGGCCAGATTGATCACGGTGAGCACCA
The DNA here is from genome assembly GCA_964625135.1 of uncultured Oscillospiraceae bacterium. Lineage (GTDB taxonomy): Bacteria > Bacillota > Clostridia > Oscillospirales > Ruminococcaceae > Yanshouia. The sequence goes on from CAZVAV010000031.1 coordinate 7,082, forward strand.
CATCGCGCGGCTTAAAGATGCCTTCAATGTCGGGGTGAGACTTCTGCATCGGCTTTACCGGAGCAGAGCGCATAATTTCGCGCACCTTGGCGACATTGATTCCAAACAGCTGTCCCGACACAGTAAACTCCATAATTTCCAGCTCATTGGTGCCTGACTCGAGCAAAATCTCCGTTTGGTTGATCTGATTCATTCTCCCATAACCTCCTGATTTTCATGTCTCGTGATGCGCCGCATGCTTAATCGTCGTTCACGATGATTTCGATTTCCCCGCGGATGCTGTCGTATTTGCTGCTACTGGGAATAAAGATAAAATCGTAGGTATCGGTTTCTCGTACTCTCTGATTTTCAGAGGCCCATACCAAAGTTCCGGAGATCTTTTTGCCGTCCTCGTTGTAGACCTTCACGTTCTTTTTGAGCTTGCTTGTCAGGTCAGAAAGACGCTTTGAGGTAGAGGAAATTTCAATCGGGGTAATATCCAGATCATAATCCTCATCGGCCTCCTCCTCAACAACGACAACCCGGATCGTGCCATAAACCTTGCCATAGCTTTCGTTGTCGGCAAGAAAAACGAAGCGATAGCTGCCGTCCTTTTTCAGCGTTTTGCTCTCCGACACCGCCCACTCGACATCCCCGGAAATCCGCTTATTGTCCCGGTAGGCGCGTACATTATCCTCCAGCGCCCAGCTGATATCGCCCAGCTCATCGCCATAAAAGGCGTAGATCGGGTCGGTGTAGAGGCGGATTCCCTTCGCGCTGGAAACGGCGGCGGTCTGATCGGTATAGCCGACCGAGGAACCGATATTCTGGTTAAAGTCGGCGTCAAAATCAGTAATCAGGGCTGTCTGGACGGTCGCCCCCGCTGTAGCGGTGACCGTCGCGTCGCTGTTAACGCAGAGCTCGTCGACCGTTCCTCCAATGGTCACGCTGACCGGCGCGTTCACGTCGAGCTGGTCAACTCTGCAAAAGGAGTCGATGGTGACGCTCCGATCCAGCTCTTCTCCCAGCGTTAAAATTCCCACCGCGCCGGAAACGGTGACGGCGGATTGCCTGCCAAGGGATACCCCGACAAACTGATCCTTTGGATTGTAAAAACAAATCATCAGGTCATCGCTTTGATCGGTCAGCAGAACCAGATTGGGGGCTCTCATCTCGTAAGCGGCGGTGGTAGCTCCATTTTTCCGCAGATGCAGGCGGGAATCGGATACCAGCACAGAATAGGCCGAAGCCGGAGAAGCAACAGGGTCAACCGCAGCCACCGCGCTGGCCGAAGCAAAAAGAGGAATCGTAAAAAACAGGGACGCGGTTAAAAGTAAAGCCGAAATTCTTTTCATAGCAAAGAGCCTTCCTTTTGAAAATCGGAGAACCCGTAAATCTGCCGCATGGCAAATCAACAATATCTATCAATCTATATTTCGGATGTTTCCCGAAAAAATCAAGCGTTTTTGCGGTACAAGTTCTTAAAACATCACTTGATTCGGAAATTAACATGACAAATCAGAAAGCTTATTACCCTTTGCACTTAAGAATAAACAAAAAGTGCCGATAATTTATTGAGATGGTTTTGACTTCTATGCTCAGCAAAGGCAAAAGACTGGGGGAAACCGGCTATGAAAGAAGAGAAGTGCGAAAAAAAAGAACATCATTGGAACGCATTGAAGGGCAGTCTGCTTTATCGGCTTGCTACCGGGGATATACCCTCCCTCAACAAAGAGCAAGAAGCGGTGGATAAAAAAGACGAAGGTTCGGCTGAGGGCAAGGATCGACAGGAAACCATTCCGGCACTTTCCCGCTCGGTCAAAATTCCTCAGGACAGTGTCCTGTACGGTCTGTGGAGCGAATGGAAAAACGCGTCACAGGAGGAAGCCGAGCTCTATCTTGAAGAATTTTATGACGAGATCAGTCCGGTCAAGCCGCTTCCCTGTAGTCCAAAGGACGCAGAGCTGGAGAAGATCAGGCTGAAGGTGGAGCTGCAAAAGGTCGCCCAAAAAAGAAAAAGCGTCCTGTCGGCTGCCCTTGGAAAGGGGGAGGCTCCTTCTCTTGACGCCGAACCGATTCTCCACGTTTTCAAAAATCGTTTGGCCGCATGGCTTTTTGTCTTTCCCCCGGTCGGCGAGGGCATGGATTTGACATGGGAGCTGCTCGAGGATTTTCTGAATCAGAGCGAGCTTTCCTTTGGCATTGATCATGAGCTGCTCCGGCGGCTGATTGACGAGCGGCTCTATTTTGTTCCCCTGCGAATCGCGACAGGGGTCGCCGCCGTCGCACAGGAGGACGGAAAGGTGATCCCCCGTATTCTGACCGACCAGCTGCCGCAGACACCTGAAGGCGAAAAGGGCAGCATTGATTTTAAGGCCATCACCCACTTTCACATGGTCAAAAAGGATGAAATCATCTGTAGAATTCTGTTTCCGTCGGGCGGAAGCAAGGGCATGGATATTACCGGAAAGGAAATTCCGTTTTCAAAGGGAAAGCCTGCCACCCCTCCGCGCGGCACGAACACCGCCATGAATTCGGATCAGGATGCGCTGATCGCTCTGGTCGATGGTCACCTGGTCATGGAAGGGGGCAACTATCATGTCCGTTCCGCTCTAGTGGTACCAAACAACGTCGACTATTCAACCGGGAACATCGATTTTACAGGCGACGTCCAGATTAAGGGGGATATCCGAGGAGGCTTTACCGTCCGGGCGACAGGCAGTATCACCGTCGGTGGTATTATTGAGGGCGCACAGGTGGAGGCCAACGGAGAGATTATTATCGGAAAAGGGGTTCTGGGGGACGGAAAAGCGGTGATCAGGAGCCGCCGGTCGATCAAGGCGCGCTATCTGGAAAACTGCACCGTCTATGCGGAGGAAAGTATTCTGGCCAGCGCCATCCTGTCTTCAAATCTTTCCTGTAACGGAACGGTCTGTGTGATGACCGGACACGGCACCATCATCGGTGGGGTCATTGCCTCCGCGCGTCAAATCGAAGCCCGTATCATCGGCTCCGAAACCTCAACCGCCACCGAGCTGCGTCTTGGTTTTTTTCCCCATGCGGAAAAGGAGCGCCGGCAGGTTCTGCGGGAGCTCGGCACCGTTCGTAAAGCGATTGCCGAGCTGGAAACCTCGATCGCCTATCTCGGGCGCTCCCCCTTGGACAAGACCAGTGAAATCAATCGGTGCCGGTTGAAGAAGTCGGCGCTGCTGATCCGAAGGACCGCGCTTGAAAAAAAGGTGGAGGAGCTGTCCAAGGATCAGGTTGAAGATCCTTCGACCTGCCGGGTTATCTGCTCTGTCGTTTATCCCGGAACACAAATTTATATCAACGACATTTCTTACAGCGTACGGCAAACCAGTCGCCAATGCAAGATTCATCTTTCAGAGGATGGTCAGGAAATCGTCCTCTATTGAGCCATTTTCCTCCCATTGCCACAGCACCGATTTGATTTCGCTGCTTCTGGGTATTGTTTCTGATCCTCAATATTGCTATAATAACCACAAGGTGGCTATTATGATTTGATGGCCAAAAGCCCTTCCCTTACGGGATAATCGACTTTTGAACGCCTGCTTCGAGCAATCCGTTTTACGCAGGCGTTGTCATAAAATAAATCGGCGATCGGAGGATGCTATCATGAATACGGAATTTTTGGTGCAGCGCCTGGGGCAATGCAGCAGAACGGCAAAACAGGACTGCATGGGAATTGTACAGCAATTGCTCGAGCTATCTTTTTTTGCAAGAGATCATACGCTGGTCGAGCTGGATCAGCTTCTCCGCAAAGAAGGTCAACGATACAGCGACCCCTATCTGCGCAAGGCAATTTCCTGCCTAGTTGATCTGAGCG
>CAZVAV010000032.1:0-10790 GCA_964625135.1 uncultured Oscillospiraceae bacterium
GGGCTGAAAATTATTTTCCGAGTTGAAGAATCCTTAATATTTTCAATAACAAGGTTACTGTGTTCATCAACATAACACAAGAAGTCATTTCGGAAGTTGTAACGGAAATCAAAAGTCTTGTCTGGCGGAAGAGCTTTTGTATCAATAATCTTATTGTCTTCTATAAAATATAAATGTGTATAGGTTTCTATACAGAAAGTGTTTTCAGTGAGAATATCAAGACTAAGGATGGCGTCATCTAAGGAGGATATTAAAACTTCGGAACCCGACGAAATGTTATAAGAAAGTAAGAATGGTAAGGTGCCATCGGAGCCTCCGGCCAAAATCAAAAGGCAATCACCGTCTAGGGAATATATGGAACAAAAATTATTGACCGATATACTCGCTATATCTTCTGGCCTCAGTATCATAGGGTTTTGTTCAAGCAAATCTTTTTTTGGCAAATCTGGTTTGCTTTGGTACTCTACTTTATTGCTTGAGACTTCACTAACGGTGTCGAGTTTTGAGTAACACCCTGTAAAGAGGCAGATTAGGGCAAGTAAAGCAACAATATTAACAATAATTTTTTGCATTATGGCATCCCCACTTTAAATTCTTGCTTGCAAATAACGATGACTCCTAAATTAGATCAAGCCCATACGGTACTTGTGTTAGAGCGTTTCTGAAAAGTCAAAAGCGACCAATAAGCAAAGATGTGTTATCATAATTGTGGTGATGAAAGTGGCAAACAAGCGCTATGAATTGACAGATGAGCAATGGGAACGAGTAAGCGGACTGATCATTCATTCAAAAATGGGACAGACACCCAAGGATGACCGGGTCATGCTCAACGCAATGCTGTAGATGGCTCGCAGCGGGGCAGGCTGGGAAGAGACCCTTCCGGAACGATATGGCCCGTGGAAAACGGTATACAGCCGGTTTTGCAAATGGCATGACGACGGAACTTTTCTGCGCATTTTTGCAGCGCTAAACGAGGACGCCGATATAGAGAAGCTTTCGCTTGATTCCACCAGCATAAAATCCCACCAGCACAGTGCGGGCGCTAAAAAGGAGCTGTAAACAGCGATGTCAATCAGTTTATCGGCACGAGCCGAGGAGGTAAGACGACCAAAATCCACGCAATCGTAGATGACCTTGGAAATCCGATCTACTTTCAGCTGTCAGCAGAAAACATAAATGATTCTACCGCGGCGGTGGAGGTCTTATCTCACGCGGACATCACTGACAGCACAATCCTTGCCGACAAAGCATACGGAACCAACGAAATTCTGGATTTCATTCGGTTCAGGACGCCGATTACGCAATCCCGCCAAAGAGCAACGCCCATATTCCTTGACGCTGTGACTGATGGCTGTACAAGGAGTGTCATCTCGTTGAATGTTTCTTTCTAAAGCTTAAAAATTTTAGGCGGGTTGCCATCAGATATGATAAGTTGGCAGCCTCTTTTTGGCGTTTGTTTACATTGCCGCCATCTTCATTTTATTGAAATAGCATAACTGTATCGACTTTTCAGAAACGCTCTAGCTACGTTTAATGATTTGAACAAAAAAAGAAACTAAAATTTCCAAACAGAAAATGCACAGAAGAATGAGGACTATTGCGGTTGAATTAGAAATCGGTTTCAAACCAATAAAAAATATAAGGCTTGACAATGAAAGAAAAGGAAGATTCCAAATTTTTCTCTTCGTATTGTCTGGAAGAAAATACAATCTAGCTCCTAGAAGATCGATGCAAAATAAAAGACAAAGTAGCATTTCAGGAATAGGAATTTGTCGATGAAGATACAATGAATAGGGGAGTACATAGGCAAAAAGGAGAATTAAAAAAGTAAAAAACAGATCGCTAACCCTATCTACTACATTCAACTTTGAAGGCCAGTCAGCTCGTTCAGAGTATTTTATAAAGTAGGGGCTCCACCTAGGGGTCAGTCTATAAAAAGTAAAAGCGCATAAAAGTTGAAGAACAAGCAAAACTCCTGCAACAACATAGTCGGATTTTTTCATAAAGTAATTTGGTGCCAGCAGGCGAGCTACTGGAATTATAAAAGAGCAGAGAGGAACGAGTATTTTTGAAATTAATTTCTTAAATGTCATGGATTCTTTCCTCCCTTTTCAAGTAAGATATCCTAAAGTTAAATTATAAAATTTGAGGGCAAAGAGAAAAAGAATCTTTGCCCTCAAATTTACTACCGATAACTAAAAAGTTATAATTGCTTCAATTAGTTTACTTGGTACCGAAAATACCCCGTGTCAGGCATATAACCTAAAAACCAAAAACCGCCATTAGGATAGGAAGAGTCATTTTCCCAAAGTTCCGTGCAGGAGTAGCGGAAAGAGAAATCGATTATATCGTTACTGCTACCAAGTGTCCAGAGGGAATAAATTGCACCAGCACATGCATTAGCTTTACTTTTAGCAGCGCCCACCAGAGTGCTAAGACCACCAACGGTTAACAAACAATAATAGATTGTTGTTACCGATATTGATATCTCTTAATATTTTCATTGCAACAGAAATTAATGCGGGCTTGTATTTTTGATAGAGATATGCAGCTTTTTCTCTTTCACTGTCATTATGTGCCCTCTTCCCAGTGAAGAGCATAGTCTTCTTCCCCCTATTCAAGCGTAGTCCCTCACATGTCATGACGCATCGTAGGCATAATAGTTATTAAAATTTCTGCTATATATTTTTTTGATTTGGAGAACAGTGCTGTAACATATCATGGAATGGTACAATGGGACAGAATTCCGAAAAGCACCAGAAATGTTTGGGCTTATTAAGCCTACCAAAACCTGCCTCATCCTGAAACATAAGACGAACAGTATACCCATCTTTTACTCACGCTTTTTTATTGCGGATTAGTATAAGATGTCTTCGCGCAGTGGTCGCAAAGCCCATAGAAGTTGATCTCGCAGCAATCAATTCGATGGTCGCCCGGCTGGGCAAGCAGTGCCGCCCAGTCGACCGACGCCACGTCGAGGTCGATCACCCGCCCACATCCGCCGCAGCAAAAGTGGCAGTGGGGGTCGGTGTTGTAGTCGAAGCGGTCGGGGGAATCGGTCAGACGCAGCCGCTTGAGGGTACCCGCGTCACAAAGCTGGTTCAGGTTGCGGTAGACCGTGGCAAGGCTCAGCCGCGGGTGCTGTGCCTTGAGCGACTGGTAGACCGTCTCGGCGGTTGGGTGCTCGTGTGTCTGGGCCACAACCTCAAGGATCATCTCCCGTTGTCTGGAGTAGTTCATGGTATCACCGCCTAATAACAGTTTTTATTATCATATTTTAGCGGGTATCTTTCGATTTGTCAATTGGATTTTCCTTGCTGATCCGACTTTTCAATGACACTGTAATATCTTTTCATGTCCTCCTCGAAAAACCGGACATATTCCGCGTCGGTCGCCTCGTGCGCTCGTTTGATATACTCGTGACTTTCATAGCGCATCGCGTCCTGTCGGCTTGAGATGATATGCAGCCCGATGTTTGAACAGTGGTCGGCAATCCGTTCGAGGTTGGTCAAAATCTCCAAAAAGACGATTCCCGCGTGGACACTGCAAAGTCCGGCCTTGAGCCGCTCGACATGCATATCCTTGAGCCGCTCGACAATCGCGTCGATCGTCTCCTCTAGGGGCTCAATCCGCCGGGCGGCCACCGGGTCCATCGAAACGCAGGCCGCGTTGGAAATCTCGAGGATCTCGTTCACCGCGCGAACCAGCACATCGATCTCGTCGAGCGCCTGCTGGGTAAAGGAGATTCGGTTTTGCTCAAGCTCCTGAGCACATTCGGTCAGGTTGGTTGAATAGTCGCCGATCCGCTCATAATCCTTGACCAGATGCAGCTTGGTCGAGATCGACCGGCTCTCCCCCTGCGAAAGCTCCTCAGAGGAGAGGGAAATCATATAGTTTTCCAGCCGATCCTCGATCCGGTCGATCAGCGATTCGACCCGATCCACCTGCTCTACCATTTTCGGATCGTACCGTACAAGGAGCGAAACGCTATCGAGGTAGTTTTGCAGCGCCAGCTCGCCCATCGAGCCGATGACATGGTCAACCTGCTGCAACGCGATGGCCGGAGATTTCAAAAGGCGGTCATCAAGCAGAGCCAGCTCCTTTTCCTGCTCGGTTTCGGGCTCGTCCTTGACGCTGCCCCGCGCAATCCTTTCGATCAATCCTGCGAAGGGAATCAGCAAAAGGGTGACGCCCACGTTAAAGAGGGTATGAAAATTCGCGATGCCGGTTCGTCCCACCGGATCGTTCCAGAAGGAGGGAGCCCCCAGCAGCGCCGTCCCCCCGTAGACGGCCACCAGAAAGACCAGCGTGCCGATGAGATTGAAATAGAGGTGAACCAGCGCCGAGCGCTTGGCGTTTTTTGAAGCGCCGATGCTCGCCAGAATTGGCGTGATGCAGGTGCCGATGTTCTGCCCCATAATAATGGGAAAGGCGGTCGAACAGCTGATCACACCGGTCGAGGCAATTGCCTGCAAAATACCCACCGAGGCGGAGGAGCTTTGGATCGCCGCGGTGACCAGCGCACCGGCCAGTACCCCCAGCACCGGGATGTGCGACATTGCCGTCATGATATGGGGCAGTGATTCGGATACCTGAAGCGGCCGCACCGCCGCCTCCATTGCAAACATACCCGAAAAAAGAATGCCAAAGCCAACCAGCATCTGCCCAAGCTCCCGCTTTTTGACCCCCTTGGCGGCCATGTAAAGCAGAATTCCGACCGTTGCCGCAAGCGGCGCAAGGGTGGAGGGCTTAAACAGCTGCATCATCAGGCTGTCGCTCTGGATATCCGAAAGGCGAATGATCTGCGCGGTGACGGTGGTACCGATGTTCGCGCCCATAATCACGCCGACCGCCTGCCGCAGCTTCATAACCCCAGCGTTGACCAAACCGACCACAATGACGGTGGTGGCCGAAGAGCTTTGGATGGTGGCGGTTACCACCGCGCCCAGAAGCACACTCAAAAAAATGTTGTTGGTCAGACGCTCCAGCGCCTTTTCCATGCGGCCGCCCGCGAGCTTCTCAAGGCCGTTGCCCATCACGCTCATCCCGTAGAGGAAGAGCGCGACACCACCGCCCATCGAAATAAAATTCAAGATGGTCATGATCCTTCTCCTGTTCTGATTCTTTCATCCACTTTCAAAATTTGGGGAGAGGCCGGGGAAATACAGCAATTCCCGCATGCCGAAGGACGAAAAATTCCATACAAGGTTTATTATAGCATGGAATTCTTTCCTGTTACACCCGGGAAGTTTACAAAATTTTCACCGAAGGAAAGATAAAAATCGTCACTCTCCCGAATTATTCCCCATTATTTTCCTAATATTACTAAAGTTCGTACATAATTTTGTTTGTCGATTGCGGAAATAAATTGACCTCCCGTCCCCGATGCGATACAATAGGAACAGAAATCCAGCAAGTTTGAAAGGTGGAGTTTTTATGCAGATTCAGTCGATCATCCAGCAGCATCTTGATCAAATTATCGCCGACCGCCGCCATCTGCACCAGCATCCTGAGCTTAGCCATCAGGAGTCGGCTACCGCCGCTTATATTGCCGCGCAGCTGCGCAAAATGGGACTCGAGCCAAAGACCAATGTCGGGGGGCACGGTGTGGTCGCTCTGATCGAGGGAGCTCAGCCCGGAAAATGCGTCGCCCTGCGGGCGGATTTTGATGCGCTCCCGATTAAAGAGGCGACCGGCCTGCCCTTTGCCTCCCAAAATGAAGGGGTCTGCCACGCCTGCGGACATGATATGCACACCGCCACCCTGCTTGGCGCGGCGCGGGTTCTCTGCGACCTGAAAAGCGAGCTTGCCGGCAGCGTCAAGCTGGTGTTTCAGCCCGCCGAGGAGGATGTGCTCGACAGCGGCGCACCCAAAATGATTGCGGATGGGCTGCTGGAAAATCCCACGGTCGACGCGATGTTCGGCCAGCACATATGGCCCTACTACCCGGTCGGCACCATCGCGATCCGGAACGGCGCGATGATGGCCTCGTCCGACCGCATCCGCATCACCATCCACGGCAAGAGCAGCCACGGCTCGGCCCCCGAGGACGGGGTCGACGCCATCGCCGCCGCCGCGCAGGTCATCACCGCACTGCAAAATATCGTCTCCCGTCAGATCAGCCCGCTCGATTCGGCGGTCGTTACCATCGGCACCATTCAGGGCGGCGCGCGCTATAACGTCATCGCCGACACCGTCCAGCTTGAGGGAACCTGCCGCAACCTCAACCCCGAGGTTCGCAACAAAATGCCCGAGCGGATCGGCGCGGTGGTCAAGGGCGTCTGCGAAGCGCTCGGCGCTACCGGCGAGCTTGAGTACATCCGCGGCTACTCCCCCACCGTCAACAACCACGAGCTGTTTCCGTTCGTCTATGAGACGATCAAGGAGGTAGTCGGGGAGGAGAACACCGTCATCCCCCAGAATTCGGCGCTCGGCGGCGAGGATTTCTCCTACTACTGCGAGCGTGTCCCGAGCTGCTTCTTCTGGACCGGCGTCCTAACCCCCGGCGCGACTATCTATCCGCTGCATAACGGCAGTCTCTCCCCCGACGAGGGCGCGTTGCCGGTTGGCATTGAGGTAATGGTTCGCTGCGCGGTCAAGTATTTGGCTGAAAAAAATTGATTCAACGATAATTGTCCGAAAAAAAGAGCTGAGATACAATAGCCCTATAGAAAAATATTGCACAAAAAACACTTGATTTGGGACTATCGAAGTCTCGTCTCAAGTGCTTTTTGCTTTTCGGCCTGTTTATTTGTGCATTTTGCTATTAAAAATGCATTGTATCTCAGCCTCTTTTCGTTTGAGATTATGCTATCTTACCATTAATTCAATTCCTTCGAGTAGAGCGGTTCCCAAAACAAGACCTCAGAAGAACGACTTTCGGCGCACTTTCGCCACCGGTCTCTTCTCGCGCAAAAATCCCCACAAATTTGTCCGCAAATAACCTAAATTGTTTCCCTCCCGCATAGGATTGCAATAAAGACAACGCGAAGGGGAGGGCAACTGTGTGAAGGGCTTGCCAGAGGAGCGTGCGGTGCTGCTCGCTCAATACATCATCGAACATAACGCCACGGTACGTCAGGCGGCGAAAGCATTTTCCGTCAGTAAATCTACGGTTCATATGGTTGTAACAAAACAGAACAGTTTATGTGGATAGTCCAATCGCGTTAGATCATGCACAAAAGGACTTTCCACCGACACCGTTCTGTAATCAAAAACAGCCTGAAATCTGATCTCCTGCGGCATCCTTCTCAGCAAAGCTCCGCACGTGCTAACGAAAGAGCCGCCGCAATCGCCCGATCCATATCGTAATAGCGATATTCGGCAAGTCTTCCGCAGAAGATCACCTTTTCTTCCTTCCGGGCAAGCAGCGCATACGCCTCATAGAGGCTCTGGTTTTTGGCGTTGTTCACCGGATAATAAGGCTCGCTCCCCGCCTGCCATTCCATAGGGTATTCCCGTGTCACAATCGTATCAGGCTGCTGCCCGAACAAAAAGTGCTTGTGCTCGATGCTTCTAGTATAGGGCGTTTCCCGGTCGGTATAGTTCATGACCGCCACGCCCTGATAGTCGGAGCAAGCATAGTGGGTGTCCTCAAAGCGCAGGGTACGGTATTCCAGATTTCCCAGACGGTCATCAAAATAACGGTCAATCATACCCGTATAGATCACCCGATCTGCCGATGCGTTCCATTGCTCCCGGCGCGCAAGATAATCCTCCCCGGTGCGCACCTCGCAGCCAAAAAGCATCCTTTCGATCATCTGCGTATACCCTCCGATGGGAATTCCCTGATAGCGGTCATTGAAATAATTGTTGTCGTAGGTAAAGCGCAGCGGAACCCGACGCAGAATAAAAGCCGGCAGTTCACGGCAATCGCGTCCCCACTGCTTTTCGGTGTAACCGCGAATCAGCTTTTCATAGATCGTTGGCCCCGCAAGACAGAGCGCCTGCTCCTCCAGATTTTCCGGTTCACGACCTAGAACCAAACGCTCTGCCTCAATGCGCTGCTGCGCCTGTGCAGGGGTAATGACCCCCCAAAGACGCGAAAATGTATTCATGTTAAAGGGAAGGTTATAAATTTCTCCCTTGTAGTTTGCAATCGGGCTATTGATATAATGGTTAAACTCCGCAAACTGTCTCACATAATCCCAGACCGCCTGATCTGAGGTGTGAAAAATGTGGGCCCCATAGCGATGCACCAGAATCCCGTTGACATCCACATCATAAATATTTCCGCCAAGGTGCGACCGTTTCTCCAGCACGAGACATTTCTTGCCTCTTCGGGATGCCTCATATGCAAAAACAGCGCCGGTGATTCCGCTTCCCACAATCAGATAATCATATTTTTTCACAACAATCCCCCACTGCTTTATGCAAATGCAAATTTCCCTTCAATTGCGCACGAAAGGATATTTATTTTATTATAGATTAAAACCTTCCATGTAGCAACTGCCACGCACTGCCAAAGGCGCGTACTTCGTTCCATAAAGCGGAATGAAGCACGCGCCTTTGTTTGATTGACCGGTAATTCTATTCCTTTTTGCTATCTCGTATAGCCCTTGCCTCGAATTACCGCTACCACCCGTTCTGCCAAGAGGCGGCACCGTTCGACATTCTCCGCCTCGACCATCACGCGAATCAGCGGCTCGGTTCCCGATTCTCGCACCAGAATTCGGCCGATGCCCGTAAGCTCCTGCGCAACCTGCGCCACGGCAGCCTGAACATCCGCATCCTCCTGCGCTATCTTTTTATCCTCAACCCGGACATTCAGCAAAACCTGCGGAAAAATTTTAACCGGGGCTGCCAGCTTACTCAGCGACGTCTTCTTCGCCAGCATGACCTCCATCAGCTTGATCGAGGTCAGAATTCCGTCCCCAGTGCGCGCAAAGTTGGAAAAAATAATGTGTCCCGACTGCTCACCGCCGATGGCATCACCATTTTGTACCATATGCTCATACACATACTTGTCCCCTACCGCGGTTTTGGCGTACTCGATTCCGATTTGATCAAGCGCCTGATATAGCCCAAAATTGGACATGACAGTCGTAACAACTTTATTGTTCGGCAGCTTCTCCTGCTCCTTCATATAGCGGCCATAGATGTAAAGAATTTTATCTCCGTCAACCACATTGCCCAGATCGTCCACTGCAAGGCAGCGATCGGCATCCCCATCAAAGGCAAAACCGGCATCCATATGATGCGCCACCACATACCTTTGCAGCCCCTCCATATGCGTTGAACCCGCATCGGCATTGATGTTGCAGCCATCCGGCTGTGCATTGAGGACATCGATTTGAGCACCGAGCGACTCAAAAATATGCGGCGCAATACTCCATGCGCTTCCGTTGGCACAGTCGAGCGCAATCTTTTTCCCCTCAAAGCTGTACATTGCGAGGGAGAGCAGATAACCCATATAGCGATTGCGTCCGGCGGAATGGTCGATTACGCGACCGATCTGTTCCCCGACGGCCAGCGGCAGCTCACGGTGCTCGACGCCGTCAACAACCAGCCGATGATCCAGATAAGCTTCAATCAGCGCAATCGTCGATTCTTCAATTTTTTCGCCTTCGCCGTTCATCAGCTTGATGCCGTTGTCATAAAAAGCGTTATGCGAGGCGCTAATCATCACGCCGCAATGAAAGCTTTCGGTTCGCGCCACATAGGAGACAGAAGGCGTTGTCGTCACATGCAGCAGATAAACGTCCGCTCCCGATGCGGCAATTCCGGCACTGATCGCATATTCCAGCATATAGCTTGAGCGCCTGGTATCCTTGCCCACGACAATGCGCGCAGAGCCTTCGCGGCCATAATACCACCCAAGAAAACGTCCAATTTCATAAGCGTGTGCGGCGGTCAGACCCTCATTTGCCTTGCCGCGAAAGCCGTCGGTTCCAAAATATTTGCCCATATGCTTCTCCATATCAAAATACATGTGTTATTTGCGTTTCTTTATTTTCGCAACCAAGTCACATTTCATTTTCGTGTTTTTAACTGCGATTTGGAAACCGGCCATAATCTAACACTTCGAGATGATCAAATGATGTATTGTTTTGAATAATGGCATAACGCAAACCACTTGTGATTGAGCCAATTAAACAGTCACATGCCGCCAGAAGTTCCATTTCTGTTAAGTAGTCCAATGTTGTCTGATATTTCTGCCCCGGTTGATAAAGAGGATTGGAATCCTTATCATATACCTTCCATCCATGATAGCGCAGTCGAGGTAAGCAAATAAGCTTCTCCCCAAAAGCCTTTAAAAAAAACTCAATATAAAGTTCTTCCTCCGTAGCGAGAAAAAGTGAATCTATTTGCCATTCCTGCATTCTCCGTTTCACGATCTCACTAAGTTCTTCCGGCGTAGGCTGTATCGGATGGTTTGGCGCATGGTAAGAATCAGTTTTAGAATGTCCCCCTCTGCGTAAAGATATCCCAAGAACTCTTCCTCGTTGTGAAAACAGCTTTTTCTTCCATCCCTCAACATACTGCTTCGTTGGTTGATTCAAAGGAACGCTTTGTGACAACAGTGAAAATTTTTGGATGGTATCTCTATCCTGATGTGCCTCAACTGAATATTGCAAATTTCCAGGCTCATACCACTTTCTTTTTGACAACACCACATTTTTACTGTGATAAACCTCCTCTAAAGAATATGATATCGGTTGACACCAAAAATATTCCCAGGGATTGTGAGTTCCATTGATGGGATACTCTTCACGATTATTCACCGGATCATTGGTTTGATCAACAATCGGAAGCCATCCCTTTTCTTTGGCATATAAAAGATGTGAAAG